>NZ_JAAAPK010000036.1 GCF_009909105.1 Corallococcus exiguus | reverse complement strand
TCATGTCCAAGGAAAAGTTCGATCGCAGCCTGCCCCACGTGAACATCGGAACGATTGGGCACGTGGACCACGGCAAGACGTCGCTGACGGCGGCCATCACGAAGGTGCTGGCCAAGACGGGCGGCGCCACGTTCCTGGCGTACGACCAGATTGACAAGGCGCCGGAAGAGCGCGAGCGCGGCATCACCATCTCCACGGCGCACGTGGAGTACAAGACGAAGAACCGTCACTACGCGCACGTCGACTGTCCGGGACACGCCGACTACGTGAAGAACATGATTACGGGCGCGGCGCAGATGGACGGCGCCATCCTGGTGGTGTCGGCGGCGGACGGCCCGATGCCCCAGACGCGCGAGCACATCCTGCTGGCCCGTCAGGTGGGCGTGCCCTACATCGTGGTCTTCCTGAACAAGGTGGACCTGCTGGACGACCCCGAGCTGCGCGAGCTCGTGGAGATGGAAGTTCGCGACCTGCTGAAGAAGTACGAGTTCCCTGGCGACAGCATCCCCATCGTCCCTGGCTCCGCGGTGAAGGCGCTGGAGGGTGACACCAGCGACATCGGCGAGCCGGCCATCCTGAAGCTGATGGAGGCGGTGGACGCGTACATCCCGACGCCGCAGCGCGCGACGGACAAGCCCTTCCTGATGCCGGTGGAAGACGTGTTCTCCATCGCCGGCCGCGGTACGGTGGCGACGGGCCGCGTGGAGCGCGGAATCATCAAGGTGGGCGAGGAAGTCGAAGTCGTCGGCCTGCGCGCGACGCAGAAGACGGTGGTGACGGGCGTGGAGATGTTCCGCAAGCTGCTGGACGAGGGCCGGGCGGGCGACAACATCGGCGCGCTGGTCCGTGGCCTCAAGCGCGAGGACATGGAGCGCGGCCAGGTGCTGGCGAAGCCGGGCAGCATCACGCCGCACACGAAGTTCAAGGCGCAGATTTACGTGCTGTCGAAGGAAGAGGGCGGCCGCCACACCCCGTTCTTCAAGGGGTACCGTCCGCAGTTCTACTTCCGCACCACGGACGTGACGGGCACGGTGAAGCTGCCGGACAACGTCGAGATGGTCATGCCGGGCGACAACATCGCCATCGAGGTGGAGCTCATCACCCCGGTCGCGATGGAGAAGGAGCTCCGGTTCGC
>NZ_JAAAPK010000035.1 GCF_009909105.1 Corallococcus exiguus | reverse complement strand
CCCTCCACCGTCGCCTCCAGGTCCTGCGGGTAGTGGTTGCGCCCTCGCAGGATGATGAGGTCCTTGCGCCGCCCCGTGACGTACAGCTCGCCCTCCGGGCGCAGGAAGCCCAGGTCACCGGTGCGCAGGTACGGCCCGCCGTCCTCACGCGCGATGCGCGCCTGGAACGTCTCGAGCGTCGCTTCCTCCCGGCCCCAGTACCCCTGGGCCACGCTCGGCCCCGACACCCAGACTTCGCCCACCTCACCGGGCCCACGCCGCTCCAACGTCTCCGGGTCCACGATGGCGATTCGCTGCTCCGCCAGCGTCTGGCCGCACCCCACCAGCGTGCGTGCACCGGGCTCAGCAGCGCCCACTTCCTCCGCGCGGTGCCGCTCCAGCCCCTCACCTGAAATCGTCACCGACACCGGCGGCGCCGACTTCTCGCCTCCGGAGACGATGAGCGTGCCTTCCGCCAGCCCGTAGCACGGGTAGAAGGCCTCGCGCCGGAAGCCACTGGGGCCGAAGGCCTCCACGAAGCGCTCCAGCGTCTCCGGACGAATCGGCTCCGCGCCGCAGAAGGCCACCTCCCACCGGCTCAAGTCCAACGCCCGCCGCTGCTCCGGCGTGCTCTTTCGCACGCACAAGTCGAACGCGAAGTTCGGCCCGCCGCTGATGGTGCCCCCGAAGCGCGACACCGCCTCCAGCCACGCCATGGGCCGCTTGAGGAAGGCCATCGGCGACATCAACGTCACCGGGAAGCCTCCGTACAAAGGCTCCAGGATGCCGCCGATGAGGCCCATGTCGTGGTACGGCGGCAGCCAGATGACGCCCACGCTGTCCGCGCGCGCTCCAAACGCACCGTGGATGAGCGACAGGTTGTGCAGCAGGTTGCCGTGCGTGAGCATCACGCCCTTCGGCGTGCCCGTGCTCCCGGACGTGTACTGAAGGAACGCGAGCGACTCCGCGCCCAGGCCCTCCGGCGCCACCCAGTCCCGCTCGCCGCCCTCCGGCAACTCGTCCGTCGCCATCCAGTGCAGCGCGCGGAAGTCCGGCGCCTGCTCGAAGACGAAGTCCGACAGCCCGAGGATGCCCGACGTGGTGAGCACCACCGACGCACGTGCGTCCTGGATGATGGCGCGCAGGCGGGGCAGGGTGCGCTCCAGCCGCATCGGGTCCGGCGGATACGCGGGCACCGCCACCGC
>NZ_JAAAPK010000034.1 GCF_009909105.1 Corallococcus exiguus | reverse complement strand
CCTGAGCGATCCCCGCATTTGAGCGGGCAGATCGCCAGTCGCCTGCCCGACGGCTCCGTGCAAGGCGAGGTGGTGCGGCGCAGGAGGAGAGGCCATGCTGGTACGCAAGGTGGCCATCAACGAAGAGCAGGTGCGCACGTTCCTGTCAGGGTTGTTCGAGGAGGACCTGCACGCCAAGAGGGTGCTGTCGCTGTCGCATGCGACGTTGGGGGTGGTGCATGCCGCGTCCTTGTCTGTGCACGCCATTGGCCAGGCGCTAGCGTGGGCGCGGGGCGGCGTGCAGAAGCACGGCATCAAGCAGGTGGACCGGCTGCTGTCCAATGAGGCCTTGGACGTGTGGCAGCTGGCGGCCCGCTGGGTGCCGTACGTGCTGGCCGAGCGCACCGAGGCGCTGGTGGCGCTGGACTGGACGGACTTCGAGGCCGATGACCACACCACCCTGGTGGCCAGCCTCGTCACGGCGCATGGGCGCACCACGCCCTTGCTGTGGGTGACGCTTCAGAAGAGCGCCCTGGCGGGCAACCGGGCCCAGGCGGAGGACGAACTGCTGCTGCGGCTCAAGGAGTGTGTGCCCGAAGGAGTGAAGGTGACGGTGCTGGCGGACCGGGGCTTCGCGGACCAACGGCTTTACGCCCTGCTGACCCAGGCGGGCTTCGAGTACGTGGTGCGCTTTCGCAAGGACGTGCGGGTGGAAGTGGCCGGCGGCTCGCAGCAGCCTGCATCCGGGTGGATGCCCACCAGTGGGCACGCCAAGAAGCTGACGGACGTGCGCGTGACGGCGGACCGCACGCCGGTGCCGGCGGTGGTGCTGGTGCACCAGAAGGGCATGAAGGAGCCGTGGTGTCTGGCCACCAGCCTGGACATGGCCAGCGCACGTCAGGTGGTGGACCTCTACTCCCGGCGCTTCTCGTGCGAGGAGACGTTCCGGGACGTGAAGGATTTGAGATTCGGGATGGGGCTGTCCGCGGTGCGCGTGAAGAGTCCCGAGCGGCGCGACAGGCTGCTGCTGGTGAGCGCTCTGGCCCAAGTGCTGCTGACACTGCTGGGAGCCGCTGGCGAAAGCCTCGGCATGGAGAAGGGGCTGAAGGCCAACACGGTGAAGACTCGCACCTACTCGCTCTTCCGACAGGGCTGCATGTATTACCAAGCCCTCCCCATGATGAAGGAGGAGCGGCTGCTTCCGCTCATCGAGCGTTTCTCCGAGCTCCTTCACCGCCATCCCGTCTTTCAGGAAGCACTCGGCTTCATATGAGGGGATGCCTCAG
>NZ_JAAAPK010000033.1 GCF_009909105.1 Corallococcus exiguus | reverse complement strand
TGAAGTTGCCCCGGTTTCGTGGAGTCCCACCCGCTGTGCGAAAAGGGTCCCACGATGCCGAAGTCACGCCCCCCATACCCGCCGGAGTTCCGTGAGCGGGTCGTCGAACTGCTGAAGGCCGGCAGGTCTGGCAAGAGTCTCGCAAGAGAGTTTGGCTGCACCGAGCAGAGCATCCGCAACTGGAAGAAACAGTTGGAGGGGAGCAGCCGTGACGCCCCCAGCAGCACGGAGGAGAGCAGACCAGCTCCGAGGGTGAGCAGTACCGCCTCGGATGAGCGCGCCGAGCTTGAGCGACTGCGGCGCGAGGTGCGGGTGCTGCGCGAGGAGCGTGACATCCTAAAAAAAGCTGCGGCCTGGTTCGCGCAGGAGTCCGTGGCGACGCCCAAGCGGCGTACCGACTCGTGAAGGCGAACCAGGCCGTCCACAGCATCACGACGCTCTGCCGTGTGCTGGAGGTGTCTGAGAGCGGCTACCACGCGTGGCGGACGCGCCTGCCCTCGAAGCGCGCGGTTGCGGACGCGGCCCTCAGCGAGCGCATTCGCGCCATCCACGCGATGAGCGACGGCACCTACGGCGTGCCGCGCATCCACGCCGAACTCGCGGCGGAGGGGATGCATATCGGGCGCAAGCGAATCGCCCGTCTCATGCGGGTAGCGGGCCTTGAGGGCGTCAGTCGCCGCAGGTGGTGCGTCACCACGACACGCGACGAGCGCGCACGCCCTGCTCCCGACCTGGTCGACCGCAAATTCGTGGCCCCTGGACCCGACCAGCTCTGGGTTGCTGACATCACGTACATCCCTACGCACGCCGGCTTCCTCTACCTCGCCGTCGTCCTCGACGCATGGAGCCGCAAAGTCGTCGGCTGGGCCATGGCTGGCCACCTCAAGACGGAGCTCGTCGTGCAGGCACTCGACATGGCCGTAGGACAGCGTCAGCCCCAGAGCGTCGTGCACCACAGCGACCAAGGGACGCAATACACCTCGATTGGCTTCGGGCTTCGGTGCAAGGAAGCCGGCGTGCGCCCCTCCATGGGCAGCGTCGGCGACGCGTACGACAACGCGATGTGTGAGAGCTTCTTCGCCACGCTCGAGTGTGAGCTGCTCGCACGCCGCCGTTTTACAACTCACGCCGAGGCGCGGATGGCCGTCTTCCGCTTCCTCGAAGGCTGGTACAATCCGCTCCGGCGCCACTCCGCGCTCGACTACGAGTCGCCCGCTGGTTACGAGAAGAAGCACCGCGCTGCCGCTTGAGGGCGAAAGCGCGGAACGCTCTGCGGAACCGGGGCAACTTCA
>NZ_JAAAPK010000032.1 GCF_009909105.1 Corallococcus exiguus | reverse complement strand
CCCGCGAGTTCCTCGACGACCGCGAAGAACTCGCCCGTCAGGTCGTAGTGCGTACAGAACAGCTTCGCGAAGTCGCGACCCGTCATGTAGTCGTTCGGGTCCGCGAGCAGCCGCAGCAGTGGATGGTCGGGCAGCTCGACCGCGCCCGCCACGTCGACGAGCGCCTTCAACCGCCCGCGGCGCTCGTCGCCACAGGCTCGGCGAAGAGACACGTCGACGAGCGCCTTCCGAGTGGTGGGGTCTCGCCGCTGGAAGGCACGCCACGTCACGCCAGCGAAGGCGTCACCGACCGTGTCAACGATCGTCCCGAGCCACGGCATTTCGGCATACGCCGCGAGCAGCGCGGGCACCTCGCGACGTGGCGGGGCCGAAGTCCATCGGCTCAGCTCCAAGCCGGTCCCCTTGCGTTTGCTGCCGTTCAGCGCGGCGCGCACCCTGTCGAGCATTCCCATTGCGTGACCTCAGACGGCGAAAAACTGCTCTGCGAAAACAAGGCGCGAAGCTGGCGACTCGCGCGGCGCGAGACCTTCGGCGAACCTCGCCCACCGCGAGCCGCGAGTCAGGACGCTACGCATCGCTCGGCCCCCCTTTGTCGAGCGGGGCGGGCGCGGCAGGGAGCGCGGGCGCGGGTTCGGCTGCGACGGGCTCGTCGGGCAGGAACTTGCCGAGCCGATCAAGCAACAGCTCGCGCAGCGCTGCCGTGTCCGCCGCCTGATCCTCAGTGCTCTTCGCCTCGTAGTTGTCCCGCCTCCCGTACAGCTCAGGGAAGCGTCGGCTCAGCAGCCATTGAACGTGTCGCGGGTTCGCTGTCGACGCTGCCTGCAAGGTCTCCGTCGCGGCCTGCATGAACTCGGCTTCGGCACGGTTCACGGCGACGTAGAAATCGCGGTAAAGCCCGCGCTGCTCGCTCGCCCCCCGGTGATACCAACGCGAGAGGGTGTGCTCATCGACACCGACCAAGCCAGCGGCGGCCCGTCGGAACAGGCCAGACCTCAAATACTCGCAAATAGTGTCTTGAAGCTCGGGGGTGAGCTTGGTCGGGCGAGCCATGCCCCGGGGTAAATGGGTGCGGTTGCCGCCACTGGCCCGCCGTTCTCTTCAGTTTTCAGGCCCCACGTCGCGCATTACTGGCGTGGCCCGCATTTTTTCTGGAAATTTTCTCAGCGTGTACCACCGCCGAGCACGGTCCCAAGTGGCCCCACATCGGAAATCGGAGCCGGGGGGATGCCTCAAGGCCCCCCACCACGCGGGCAGGCTGCGGAATGCCAGACCCTTTGGATTGCGAGCGAGCGGAG
>NZ_JAAAPK010000031.1 GCF_009909105.1 Corallococcus exiguus | reverse complement strand
CGGCGCGTGCTTCGGCTGCTGCGCCAGTTGCGCCTGCACTTCCTCCAGCAGCACGCACTCCACGCCCTGCACCGGCAACTTCTCCGCCAGCGCCCGCCGCGTCACCACCACTCGCGGCTTCACCTCCGACACCATCTGCTCCAGCCGCGCCTGGGGGTAGTCCGCCTCCAGCGGCACGTACGCGCCTCCGGACTTCGCGATGCCCACCAGCGCCACCACCAGCTCCACCGAGCGCTCCAGGCACAGCCCCACCCGCTCCTCGGCTCCAACTCCCTTGCTTCTCAGCAAGTGCGCCAGCTGGTTGGCTCGCTCATCCAGCTGCCGGTACGTCAGCTTCTCTTCTCCGCACTCCACCGCCACCGCGTCCGGCCGCTGCTCCACCTGACGCGAGAACTCCTCCGCGATGCTGCTCTCTCGCGCGTACTCCTGCCCCGTCGCGTTCCACCCCTTCAGCACCTGCTGGCGTTCCGCATCCGTCAGCAGCGTCACCTCTGCGAGCGAACGCTCGGGGTGGGCTGCGGCGGACTCCAGCAGCACGCGCAGGTGCCCCAGCATCCGCTGCGCCGTCGCCGCATCGAACAGGTCCGTGCTGTAGACCAGCACGGCGCGCAGGCCCTCGGGCTCTTCCTTGAAGAGCAGCTCGAGGTCGAACTTCGCGACCTGATCCGCCTGCGGCATCGGCGTCAGCGTGAGCCCCGGGAACTCCAGCCGCGGAGGCTTCGCCTGCTCCAGGTTCATCATCACCTGGAAGAGCGGTGAGTAGCTCAGGTTGCGGGCAGGCTTCAGGTCCTCCACGAGCTTCTCGAAGGGCACGTCCTGGTGCGCGTACGCGCCCACGGTCGCGGCCTTCACGCGGCCCAGCAGCTCCTGGAAGCTCGCCTCGGGGGAGATCCGGGTGCGCACCACCAGCGTGTTGACGAAGAAGCCGATGAGCCCTTCCAGCTCGGACTGATGCCGGCCGGAGATGGGCGTTCCGACGCAGATGTCCTCCTGCCCCGAGTAGCGCGATAGCAGGGTCTGCCACGCGGTCAGCAGCACCATGAAGGGCGACATCGCCTGCGCCTGCCCCAACGCCTTCAACTTCTCGTACAGGGCGCGCGGCAGCAGGGACTCGCGGCTCGCGCCCCGGAAGCTCTGCACCGAGGGACGCGGCCTGTCCGTCGGCAGCTCCAGCACCGGAGTCACGTCGGCGAGCTGCTCGCGCCACCACTTGAGCTGATTCTCCAGCACCGCACCCTGGAGCCACTCCCGCTGCCACAGCGCGTAGTCGGCGTACTGCACCGGCGCCTCGGGCAGCCGCGGGGCCTCACCGCGTGACAAGGCCCCGTACAGCAGCCCCATCTCCCGCACCAACACGTCCATGGACCAGCCGTCCGAGACGATGTGGTGCATCGTCAGGAGCAGCACGTGCTCGCGCTCGCCCAGCCGCAGCAGCGTGGCGCGCAGCAGCGGACCGCGGGTGAGGTCGAAGGGCTTCTGCTGTTCCTCTCGCGTCAGCCGCAGCGCCTCTTGCTCGCGCGTGGACTCGGGCAGCGACGTCAGGTCATGCAGGGCCACCGGGCACGGGCGCGGCGGCGAGATGACCTGGACCGCATGGCCCTCCTCGTCGCGGAAGATGGTCCGCAGCGACTCGTGACGACGGAGCAGCTCCGCGAAGCATTGCTCCAGCGCGGCCACGTCGAGCGGGCCCTCAAGCTTCACGGCCGCCGGCATGTTGTACGTGGGCGTGCCCGGCTCCATGCGATCCAGGAACCAGAGGCGCTGCTGGGCGAAGGAGAGCGGAGCCGAGTCACCCGTGCGCGGGCGCGCGGTGATGGCCGGACGGGCCGCCTGGGTGTCCTTCTTGCGGAGTTGACGGAGCAGCTGGGCCTGCTTCTCGGGCGAGAGGGCCGCGATACGCTTGTTGATGTCGCTCATGGGGATGTCATTCCTCGCCTGAAGCCAGTTGCCCTGACGCAAGCAGGGCATCGATGTCGTCGCTGGTGTCCTGCTCCAGCAGGGCCAGCAATTGCTCCAGCTCCGCCTGATCCGCCTGGGTGGACTGGGCCTGCACCAGGTGGACGGAGAGCCGGGCGATGCTCGGGTTCTCGAAAAGCGCACTCAGCGGCAGCTCGACGCCGAGCTCGCTGCGAATGCGGGAAATGGTTCGGGTCGCGAGCAGGGAGTGGCCTCCCAGCTCGAAGAAATCGTCGTGGATGCCGACGCGCGCCACACCAAGGATCTCGGCGAGGATGAGCGCCAGCTTCTGCTCCACGTCACTGCGTGGCTCGACATAGGGGTGCTCGGACGCGGGCCGTGCCCCGGAGACATCGGGCAGGGCCTTGCGGTCCACCTTGCCGTTGGACGTCAGCGGCAGCGCCTCCAGCGTCACGAACGCCGAGGGCACCATGTACTCGGGCAGTCGGCTCTTGAGTGCGCGACGCAGCTCACCCACGTCGAGCGAATCGGGGACCTGTCCGACGACGTAGGCGATGAGGCGCTTGTCACCCGCGCCCTGGCCCTTGGCCACCACCACCGCTTCCTTCACCGCAGGGTGCGCTCGCAGCGCTCCTTCCACTTCGCTCAGCTCGATGCGGAAGCCACGCACCTTCACCTGCGTGTCCGCTCGGCCCAGGAACTCCAGCGTCCCGTCCGCGCGCCACCGCGCCAGGTCTCCCGTCCGGTACATCCGCTCTCCGGACAGTCCTGAGTGCAGGTCCGGCACGAAGCGCTCCGCAGTCAGCTCCGCGCTCCCCAGGTAGCCTCGCGCCAAGCCCTCTCCGGCCGCGTACAACTCTCCGGCCACTCCCACCGGCACCGGATTCAGCGCCGCGTCCAACACGTACACGCGCGTGTTGCCAATCGGCTGGCCGATGGCCACCACTTCGCCCACCTGACTGGCTTCCGTCATCCGGTGGCAGCTGGTGAAGAGCGTGTTCTCCGTCGGGCCGTAGCACGCCGTCACCGGCACCTTCAGC
>NZ_JAAAPK010000030.1 GCF_009909105.1 Corallococcus exiguus | reverse complement strand
CACTGCGAGCAGGAAGTGGAGAAGCTCACGGTGGCCTGGAGCCCCGCGCGACGCGAACGGATCCGCACGGCCTTCCTGTCCACGGGCGCGTCCTACGCCGCGCCAGCATGGGAACAGCTCGCGTCGGCGCTGGACGCCTACTCCGCCCAGTGGCGGACGCTTCGCACCGAGGCCTGCATGGCCGCGGACGGTGACACGGCGGACGTCGCCTGGCAGACGGCCGCGTGTCTCGACGCGCGGCTCTGGCAGTTCGCCGCCGTGACCGAGGTGCTGGAGAAGGCGGACGTGCTGACGGTGCAGAACGCGCGGCCGCTGACAACCTCCCTCGAGGGGCTCGCCGGCTGCCGGGACGCGCCCGGCCTCTCCGCCCGGCCGCAGCCGCCCGAGAACCTCCGGGCCCCGGTGGAGGCGGCACGGCACAAGCTGGCGCAGGCCCGCGCCCACCTCGTGTCACACCGGTTCACCGAAGGCCTCGCGGTGACGACAGCCCTCCTCGAGGAGCTGAAGGGGCTCGACTACAAGCCGCTGCGGGCGGAGGTGCTCCTGGCCCACGGCGTGTTCCTCGGGGGCCTCAACAAACCGAAGGAAGCGGAGGCGGTCCTCTACCAGGCGATGTGGGCGGGAGAGGCCGCGCGTGACGACGAGACGGTGGCACGGGCCTGGCTGGAGCTCATCTGGGTGGTGGGGGAGGAGCAGTCCCACGCCGACGAAGCGGAGAAGCTCATCCTGCACGCCCGGGCCGCCGTCGAGCGGCTGGGACGGGAGCGCTTCCCCGACATCACGACGGACCTGCACGCGCGCCTGTCGTCGCTGCGAGAGGCGCACGGCCAGCTCGCCGAGGCGGAGCAGGAGGCACTCCAGGGCCTGGAGTTCTCCCGCAGGAGGAATGGCCCGGACAGCCTGCGCACGCCCAACCTCCTCCACCAGCTGGGACGCATCCGCTACGGCCAGGGCCGCTACGAGGAAGCGCTGAAGCTCCACCGCGAGGCCCTGGCGCTGCGCGAGCGATTGCTGGGCCCCGACAACCCGGCCCTCGCGACCTCCTACAACCGGGTCGCCACGGCCTCGCTGGAGGTGGGCCGGCACGCCGAGGCCATCAGCGCCTGGCGCAGGGCCCTGGCCCTCCAGGAGGCGTCCTCCAGCCCGGAGACGACTCCGATGGGGACGGTGCTGCTGAACCTGGCCGGGGTCTCGCGCCTCGAAGGCCGGCTGGAGGAGGCGCGCTCACAGGTCGAGCGGGCACGCGCCATCTTCGAGCGGGCCCGGGGCCCCAATCACATCACCGTCATCTTCGCGCTCACGGAGCAGGCGGTCCTCGCCCGCGAGGCGGGCCAGGACGCCGAGGCGCTGGCCTTCGCCACGGAGGCCCTGGAGCGCGTCCATCGGTCCCTGGGCCCGGACTCGCCGCGCGCCGCCCTGCCGCTGACCGTCCGGGGGCAGGTGCACCTGAAGGCGGGCCGCCATCCCGAGGCGCGGCGCGACCTGGTGGACGCGCTGAAGCGGCTGGAGGGGGACTCCGGACTGGCGGCGGGGAAGACGGTGTCCGTGCTGCAGTTGCTGGCCGAGCTGGCCCTGGCGACACGGGCCCCGAAGGAGGCGCTCGCGTACTGCGAGCGGGCGAGGACCCTCACCGAGAAGACCGACGGCGCGGAGTCCCAGGACGGTGCCAACGCGCTGACCTGCGCCGGCAAGGCGCATCTGGCACTGGGCGCGGCGGCGCAGGCCACACCGCTGCTCGAGCGCGCCCGTCGCATCCAGACCCGCTGGGGCAAGCCCGGTGACGCGGAGGCGGCCGGGAGGACCTCCTTCCTGTTGGCCCGGGCGCTCATGGAAACGCACCCCGCCCCGGACCGGACGCGAGCGTTCGAACTGGCCGAAGAGGCCCGGACGCGGCTGGAGTCCGTGGGAGTCCGAGGCCAGCCGGAGCTCCAGCGGGTGCTGGCCTGGCAACAGCGGGAGGCGAAGCGATGAGCGAGCAACGGAAGACAGGCTCCCTGGCGGCGCTGCTGCGGGAGCACCTGCCCTGGGAGCAGCGCGCGGAGCTGGACGCAGTGGAGGGGTTGGAGGCACTGCTGAACCAATTCGTCGAGGCGGCCCGGGACGGGTGGGCCTGGGCCACGACGCCGCTCCCGGCGGAGTCCTTCGCGCGGCACCTGGCCCGGCACCTGCCTGCGGGAAGGACCTTGGAGGTGATGCGCGTCCTCCACGGCGCCGACCTGTACCTCGCGTGCGCCTGCGCCACCGGCGAGCCCTCGGCCCTCCGGGCCTTCGAGCAGAACATCCTCCGGTACATCCCCGCCCGGCTCGGGAGGGTGTCGCCGAGCATGGTGGACGAAGTGCTGCAGGTGCTGCGCGAGCGGCTGCTGGTGGGCAGCGGCGACACGCCCCCGAGGATCGCGAGCTATGGGGGACGAGGGCCCCTGCTGACCTGGGTGGGCATCGTCGCCGCGCGCATCGCCGGGGAGCTCGTGGGCCGGGACGCGCGCCATGAGCTCGTCGCGGAGCCTCCCGAGGAGCTCGCACGGCTCCTGGCCCCGGGCGACCCCGAGTACGCGCTGCTGCGCGAAGACGCGCGCAGGCTCCTCGTCGAGTCGCTCCGCAAGGCGGTGGCGGTGCTCCCCGAACAGGAGCGGACCCTGCTGCGCCTGCACCATTTCCATGGGTTCACGATGGACCGGCTGACGCTCATGTATGGCGGCTCGCGCTCCGGCATCGCGCGCAGGATCGCGGAGGCCCGCGAGCAGTTGCTCGAGCGCGTTCGCATGGAGCTCGCGCCCCGGCTGAAGCAGGACCGGCTCGCCCTGGAGAGCCTGTTGGGACTGGTCAGCAGCCGACTGGATCTCAGCCTCCAGGGCTTGCTGGACTGATGCCCTGCCTGGGGCCCGGCTCCTGAGCGATCCCCGCATTTGAGCGGGCAGATCGCCAGTCGCCTGCCCGACGGCTCCGTGCAAGGCGAGGTGGTGCG
>NZ_JAAAPK010000029.1 GCF_009909105.1 Corallococcus exiguus | reverse complement strand
GGGGGGATGCCTCAAGGCCCCCCACCACGCGGGCAGGCTGCGGAATGCCAGACCCTTTGGATTGCGAGCGAGCGGAGCATGATCGCCCATCGGTGCCGGTGCTCGTGAACCACCCGCATTTGCCGCACGCATTTACCGGATGGGAGTGAAACAAAGAAAATCAAACATGATTGAAGTTCTCGAAAAATACATTCCTCACATCATCGCAGCGCTCACCCAAGCCGGGCCTGATGGCCTCACCGTGAAGGAGCTGCGCGGGCAGCTCGGCTCTGGAGAGCAGTTCACTCGACGGGCCCTGACCCTTCTGTTGGCCACTGGCGCGGTGCGCGTGTCCCACCGTCACAGGCCCGGCGTGCGTGGCGCGGTGCCACGGGTCTACACGCTCGCCGCCCCCAACGCGCTGGCGCCGGTAGCTACGCCGGCCCCGCGTCGAGAGGGGGTGACGGAGTGACTGACGCGGCTTGTTTCTCCCTCTCCTCTCTCTCTTCTTCTCTTAAGGAAAAGGGAGTTCAGTCACTCCGTCACGTACAGAGTGAAAACCCCGGTGACGGAGCAATGACGGAGCCCCCCCGCGTTGGTACTTCCGTCACAGCTCCCCCCATGCCGTCCCATGTTGACGCGGAAAACCCAGCGTCGGGCCCTGTGCAGGTGCCCGCTCCCTGGACGATCTGCCTGACTGATTCGCGCTTCACTCCCGGAAGTCTGGATGTCGTGGAGTTCAACTCGGCGGGCGAGCTGATGACCGCGCTCTGGGAGGTGGCCGTGGATCCGCTCCTGCGCGAGGAGAAGGACGGTCGCGCCATCATCCCTGCCAGGCCGTGCCCACCCCGCGCTGATGGCCTCTACGAAGGCAAGGACGGGCAGCCCACGCCCACGCCCTACCGCCGCAACGCGAACTTCTCCCACGTCACCCTGGGTATCGTGGACTTCGACGGTGAAACCCAGGCCGCGCTTGAGGCGTGGCTTGCGAGCCTGCGCCGCCGTGGCCTGTGTTTCATCGCCTACCCCACGCACTCCTACGGGCGCACGGCGAAGCCCATCCGCTACCGCGTCGTCTTCCCGTTCAGCGAACCCGTTCCCGTGGGCTCACCGGGCCGCTGGTCCGAGCGCCTTTGGCCGCGCCTCATGCAGTGCGTGGGGCTCGGCGAGCTGACGGAAGCCGCGTTGAAGGCGGATGCGTCCTGCAAGGACGTCGCGCGGCTCTACTACCTGCCAAGCTGGGACCCCACCAACGCCTTGCCACGCCCGGCCCCCGAGCACCACCAGGGCCAGCCATTGGACGTACAAGCCGAGTTCGGCCCCCTGCTGCGGGTGCCCTTCGCACGCTACGCCGAACGTCCCAACGAGGAGCAGGTGGACGGCTTGCGCGCGGCGAATCCGAGTGACGTGCGCAAGCGACTCCAGCGTTTCAAGCGCTCCGACGCGGTGACGGTGCTCGCGCAGATGGACGCGGGCGAAGTGCTCATGCTCGACGGGCAGCGGCACCTGGGCATCAACAAGCTAACCGAACTGCTCGCCTGGGTAGCCAAGCCCGACGAGAGTTCGGCAAGCCTCCTCGAATGCGCACGCCGCTCGCTCGATGCCCTCGCTCACCTGGAACCCTCGCGTGATGTGTGGGGCGAAGCGCTCCGAGGGCTGCGCGGGGCTCGCGCCAAGCTCACGCAATGGGACCGCCAGAGAGCGGCCCAACGAGCAGCGGAGTACGCGGAATGGCGCCGTGCTCTGGGACTGGCGGCCAGTGCGGGCCACCACAACGGGGGCGAGCAGTGAGCACGAGTATCCATCCCGAGGACGCGCTGGCCCACGCAGCCGACATCGAAGCGGCGCGCGCCGAAGTCGCCAAGCTACCGCTGGTGAAGGTCGTTCCGCTGGAGCGCTATCTTGCACGGCGACACGACGGACACGGCTTCGCGCCCGAGTTCCTGACCCAGAAGGCCGCGGAGGACTACCTCATTCTGCGAGGTTTGGTGCCCCCGCGCGATATGTGGCCGCGTGGAGTCAGTCCGTTGGCCTCTGCCCCCGACGTGCTGAACCTCTGCGCGGGCGTCATGGCCATTGAGTGCAGGCCGAACGCACCCGATCTCATCAGGCGCAAGGACGGGACGTTTGCGGTCAACACCTGGGAGGCTCCTACGCTCGCGCCAATTCAGGGTGAGTGGACCAACGTGCGCCGCGTTCTGCTCTGGCTCGCGGAGGACGAAGCCGGGCTGGAATGGCTGATCAACTGGATCGCTTTCAAGGTCCAGCATCCGGGCTCCAGGCCGGGCACCGCCATCCTTCTGCAAGGGCCCCCGGGCTCAGGGAAGAACGTGCTCTATCGCGTGCTGGCACACCTGCTGGGGCCCTCCAATTGCGTCCAGATTGGTGAGGCGGATCTGGCCAAGCCCTACAACTTCCACTTCGCCACGAAGCTCCTGATCTTCGCCAACGAGTTGCTCGACAATCACAAGCGCGGAGGCTCACTCGGCGACGGGCTCAAGGCGACCATCACCGACGGCGAGGTCTTCCTGGAGAGCAAGGGCGTTGCCCGGACGTCCGCGACGAATCGCGCGGGGCTCCTCGCAGCAACCAACCGGACGAAGCCCATCGAAATTGAAGAGGGCGACCGACGCTGGACGGTGCTCCACAACAGGACCA
The DNA here is from genome assembly GCF_009909105.1 of Corallococcus exiguus. Taxonomy (NCBI): domain Bacteria; kingdom Pseudomonadati; phylum Myxococcota; class Myxococcia; order Myxococcales; family Myxococcaceae; genus Corallococcus; species Corallococcus exiguus. The sequence goes on along the minus strand of NZ_JAAAPK010000029.1, from coordinate 747 downwards.
AGCCCGCCGAGTACACGCACCCAGACCTGGGCATGACGCATCGGGAGTTCTTGGAATCGCTGCACGCTCCAGGCGAGGACGACGCGTTCACGCCCGAGTTCATGCGGCAGGTGGCCGCCTTCGCTCACGCCATGGTCAACCGCGCCGTGGACGTGCGACAGGTTCGCCGGCCCCACGTCAACGCATCTCGCGAGGAGCTTCAGCAACTCAGCGAGCCTGTGACGGAGCAATTCCTGCGAGAACTCAGCGAGAGCCCAGCCCCCGACGCGCAGCTCCACGACTGGGCGACGACGGGCCCGATGGCCCATGTGGTTCACCGTAGCGGTGCACAGGTGGGCAAGACCAAGGCGTTCACGAATGACGCGCTGTACGCGGCGGTCTGCTGCTTCTGCATCGCGGTGGGGCAGAAGCATCCGCCCCAGAAACGAACCTTCCTTGCCGCACTGAAGACGGCGGGATGGACCGAACAGCGCGACAGCAAGACGCGGGGCTGGCTTCCCTCTTGGCACCAGCCGGGTCAGGACGGATCACAGCAAGCGGCGAAGGTCGTCCCTCTCACGGGCTCGCGTGGTGCTGCCGGGGCGAGTGCTGGTGCCGTGCACTCGTCAGCCGAGCCCACGCCGGGCCACGCTACGCCCACCAACGGGAGCGGAGCCACACGATGAACGTGCCCACGGTAGCGGGCTCCAGCGCGCCCGAGTTCCTGACCGTCGAAGAGGCCGCAGCAATCCTGCGCGTGAACCGGAA
>NZ_JAAAPK010000028.1 GCF_009909105.1 Corallococcus exiguus | reverse complement strand
TTTCAAAAAGAATCCGGCAGCGACCTACTCTCCCACGCGGTTTCCCGCGGAGTACCATCGGCTCTGGAGGGCTTAACTTCCGTGTTCGGGATGGGAACGGGTGTGACCCCTCCGACATTGCCACCGGAAAAGCGAATGACGGTGCATACGAAGGGTAAGTTGCAAGCTTCTGCTTGAGTGAAGCCTCTTCGAGAAGTCGAAGAAGCAATTGAAACAGCTGCCTTCCGGGCGGACGCGCTAGTGGCGTCCTGGCCTCGGCCTTGGCCCCGAGTCCCTTACTCCCCTTGAGGGGGCATGCAAGAGAATGGGGGAAGTAAGCCTCTCGACTTATTAGTACTGGTTAGCTTAACGCGTTACCGCGCTTACACACCCAGCCTATCAACGTGGTAGTCTTCCACGAGTCTTCAGGGGCTTGCGCCCGGGATACCTGGTCTTGAGGTCGGTTTCCCGCTTAGATGCTTTCAGCGGTTATCCAATCGGCACATGGCTACCCAGCGATGCCTCTGGCGAGACAACTGGTACACCAGCGGTGCCTCCAACCCGGTCCTCTCGTACTAAGGTCAGAGCCTCTCAAGTATCCTACGCCCACAGCAGATAGGGACCAAACTGTCTCACGACGTTTTGAACCCAGCTCGCGTACCGCTTTAATTGGCGAACAGCCAAACCCTTGGGACCTGCTCCAGCCCCAGGATGCGATGAGCCGACATCGAGGTGCCAAACCTCCCCGTCGATGTGAACTCTTGGGGGAGATAAGCCTGTTATCCCCGGAGTACCTTTTATCCGTTGAGCGATGGCCCTTCCATTCAGGACCACCGGATCACTATGACCTGCTTTCGCACCTGCTCGACCTGTCGGTCTCGCAGTCAAGCTCCCTTATGCCATTGCACTCGACGCCCGGTTTCCAATCGGGCTGAGGGAACCATCGCGCGCCTCCGTTACTTTTTGGGAGGCGACCGCCCCAGTCAAACTACCCACCAGACAGTGTCCCAGTCCCGGCTTACGAGACGTGGTTAGACACCAGAAATCAGCAGGGTGGTATTTCACCGTTGCCTCCACCGAACCTAGCGGCCCGGCTTCAAAGGCTCCCACCTATCCTACACAGCCAATCCCTAGTGTCACTGTCAAGTTGTAGTAAAGGTTCACGGGGTCTTTCCGTCTTGCTGCGGGTAAACTGCATCGGCACAGCTATTTCAATTTCGCTGAGTCCCTCTCCGAGACAGTGCGGAAGTCGTTACTCCATTCGTGCAGGTCGGAACTTACCCGACAAGGAATTTCGCTACCTTAGGACCGTTATAGTTACGGCCGCCGTTTACTGGGGCTTCGGATCATCGCTTCGCCTTGCGGCTGACGAATCCCCTTAACCTTCCAGCACCGGGCAGGAGTCAGACCCTATACGTCGGCTTGTCGCCTTCGCAGAGTCCTGTGTTTTTGGTAAACAGTCGCTACCGCCATTTCTCTGCAACCTCTCTCGGCTTCGGCTGTACGCCTACACCTACCAGAGGCCCACCTTCTTCCGAAGTTACGGTGGAAATTTGCCTAGTTCCTTGGAGGAGAGTTCTCTCAAGCGCCTTAGGATTTTCTCCTCACCCACCTGTGTCGGTTTGCGGTACGGACACCCTGCAGACTCCCTGCGGGACTTTTCTTGGAAGCAGAGCATCAGCGACTTACCCCTTGCGGGGCGCCATGGGGTCTCGGGGATGACTGCCGCGCCTTTATTCGTACGCGACACCCCTACGCCTTTAGACTGACACAACCACCGGTCAGCTCGCCTAGCTTTCTCCGTCCTCCCTCAGTTCAACGTCTGCAAGATGGCGCAGGAATATTAACCTGCTTGCCATCACCTACGCCTTTCGGCCTCGGCTTAGGACCCGGCTAACCCTGGGAAGATTAACTTGACCCAGGAAACCTTGGGTTTACGGCGAGGGGGTTTCTCACCCCCTTTATCGCTACTCATTTCGGCATCAGCACTCCCAGTCGCTCCAGCGGCCTTTTCAGTCCACCTTCGCTGCAACTGGGACGCTCCCCTACCGCCATACACGCCTGACGTGTATGACCCGAAGCTTCGGCACTAGTCTTGAGCCCCGTTACATTTTCGGCGCGGCCTGTCTTGACCAGTGAGCTATTACGCTTTCTTTAAAGGATGGCTGCTTCTAAGCCAACCTCCTGGTTGTCAATGACCTGCCACATCCTTTCTAGTGTTCACTTAGACTAGATTTGGGGGCCTTAGCTGTCGGTCTGGGTTATTCCCCTCTTGCCAATGGACGTTATCACCCACTGACTGCGTCCCGGGATAACAATTGCCGGCATTCGGAGTTTGATACGGTTTGGTAATCTGGTGAGACCCCTAGCCGTTTCAGTGCTCTACCTCCGGCATTGAATTGCCCGAGCCGATACCTAAATATCTTTCGGGGAGAACCAGCTATCACGGAGTTTGATTGGCCTTTCACCCCTACACACAGCTCATCCCAGAAATTTTCAACTTTCATGAGTTCGGTCCTCCATGCGGTGTTACCCGCACTTCAACCTGGCCATGTGTAGATCACCCCGCTTCGGGTTATAATACACGCAACTTAGCGCCCTATTCGGACTCGCTTTCGCTCCGGCTCCACCTATCGGCTTAGCCTCGCTACGTATATTAAGTCGCCGAATCATGATGCAAAAGGTACGCTCTCGCACTGGCTTGCGCCGTAGTGCTCGAACTGCTTGTAGACATGCGGTTTCAGGTTCTTTTGACTCCCCTCACCGGGGTTCTTTTCACCTTTCCCTCGCGGTACTTGTTCACTATCGGTCGCCAAGGAGTATTTAGGCTTACCGGATGGTCCCGGCAGATTCAGACAGGATTGCACGTGTCCCGTCTTACTTGGGTAACCCGCTCAGCTCCAGTTGGCTTTCGTGTACGCGACTATCACGCTCTTTGGTGCGTCTTTCCAGGACGCTTCCACTAGCCCTCCAGAGTCCTACCGCGGACCCGCTACCCCACCGCCATTTGCATGACGTTGGTTTGGCCTCTTCCCATTTCGCTCGCCACTACTTTGGGAATCACTCATTGTTTTCTCTTCCTCAGGGTACTGAGATGTTTCACTTCCCCTGGTTTGCTCTGCAAACCTATGAATTCAGCTTGCAGTAACGCAGCTATTCGCCGCGCTGGGTTTCCCCATTCGGACATCTCCGGATCAACGTTTGGTTGGCAACTCCCCGAAGCTTTTCGCAGCCACCCACGTCCTTCATCGCCTCTTGGCACCTAGGCATCCACCGCACGCCCTTAGTAGCTTACTTGCCCTAATCTCTTGTCTAATGCCCGCCTCCCGGCGGATTTTCGAAACTCGGAGACCAAGGCCCAGACCTCTGCTCTTCGCTAGCAGGCCCGGAAGACATTCTTTATTGCTGTTCTCATTGCTTCTTCTTCTTGTGTGGGAGACTTCGCTTTTGCCCCACCCGGCTGCCTCGCGGCGCCTGGTGAGACTCATTTCGAAGTCGGCACTTCTGTTGAGAACTTCACTCAGCAGAAATTGCAACTTACCCTTCGTATGCACTTGTCAAAGAACGTCCCTGCGACTTCCAGGAAACTTGTGGAGCTGATCGGGTTCGAACCGACGACATCCAGCTTGCAAAGCTGGCGCTCTCCCAGCTGAGCTACAGCCCCGACTCTCGCGTCAGCACCAGTCACCCTTTTGCTTCCCTCCAGTGAGGGAGAAGAGTGGTGGGCCTAGGTGGACTTGAACCACCGACCTCGCGCTTATCAGGCGCGCGCTCTAGCCAGCTGAGCTATAGGCCCAGAGGGGCTAAAGCGTCGGCGAACCCTACAGCGTCCTTCATTCTCAAAGAGCCGAGTCAACTTCACTCGGTCCTTCAAAACCAAACAGCAAGCCCGAAGTTCATAATGGATTGTTAATCGGAAACATTGACCTAGAGATGACCTGACAGCCCGAAGGCTGCTGGTGTTGCCTACTCGCCCGAAGGCTGAGTCCAACACCCGGTCTCCTTAGAAAGGAGGTGATCCAGCCGCAGGTTCCCCTACGGCTACCTTGTTACGACTTCACCCCAGTTACCGAGCACTCCTTGGGCATCTCTTGGTGAGATGACTTCTGGAGCAATCGACTCCCATGGTGTGACGGGCGGTGTGTACAAGGCCCGGGAACGTATTCACCGCAGCGTGCTGATCTGCGATTACTAGCGATTCCGCCTTCATGGAGTCGAGTTGCAGACTCCAATCTGAACTGAGACCGGTTTTCTGCGATTAGCTCCCCCTCGCGGGTTTGCAGCGCTCTGTACCGGCCATTGTAGCACGTGTGTAGCCCTGGTCATAAAGGCCATGAGGACTTGACGTCATCCCCACCTTCCTCCGGTTTAACACCGGCAGTCCCTCTAGAGATCCACTTGCGTGGCAACTAAAGGCGAGGGTTGCGCTCGTTGCGGGACTTAACCCAACATCTCACGACACGAGCTGACGACAGCCATGCAGCACCTGTCTCTCGGTTCCCTTGCGGGCACTCCCTCATCTCTGAAGGATTCCGAGGATGTCAAGACCAGGTAAGGTTCTGCGCGTTGCGTCGAATTAAACCACATGCTCCACCGCTTGTGCGGGCCCCCGTCAATTCCTTTGAGTTTTAGTCTTGCGACCGTACTTCCCAGGCGGAGAACTTAATGCGTTAGCTACGGCACCGCGGGGGTCAACTCCCACGACACCTAGTTCTCATCGTTTACGGCGTGGACTACCAGGGTATCTAATCCTGTTTGCTACCCACGCTTTCGCGTCTCAGCGTCAGTTACCGTCCAGGTGGCCGCCTTCGCCACCGGTGTTCCTCCCCATATCTACGAATTTCACCTCTACTTGGGGAATTCCGCCACCCTCTCCGGCACTCAAGCTCTGCAGTTTCGGGCGCACTTCCTCAGTTGAGCTGAGGGCTTTCACACCCGACTTGCAAAGCCGCCTACACGCGCTTTACGCCCAATAATTCCGAACAACGCTTGCACCCTCTGTATTACCGCGGCTGCTGGCACAGAGTTAGCCGGTGCTTCTTCTCCCGGTACCGTCAAGGCAAAGCGTATTAGGCTTTACGGTTTCGTCCCGGTCGAAAGTGCTTTACAATCCAAAGACCTTCATCACACACGCGGCGTTGCTGCGTCAGGCTTTCGCCCATTGCGCAAAATTCCCCACTGCTGCCTCCCGTAGGAGTCTGGACCGTGTCTCAGTTCCAGTGTGGCTGATCGTCCTCTCAGACCAGCTACCCGTCGTTGCCTTGGTGGGCCATTACCCCGCCAACTAGCTGATGGGCCGCGGACTCATCTGGTTGTGATAGCTTGTATACAGAGGCCACCTTTTCCCTCAGTCTCCGAAGAAACCGTGGGCTTATCCGGTATTAGCCAATCTTTCGACTGGTTATCCCAGGCATCCAGGCAGATTATCCACGTGTTACGCACCCGTGCGCCGCTCTACTAAGGGTTGCCCCTATTCGCGCTCGACTTGCATGTGTTAGGCACGCCGCCAGCGTTCGTTCTGAGCCAGGATCAAACTCTCCAATTGTATTCTTGGTTTGCTTGAACCGGCGTTCCCCGAGACCCGGCTAAGGAGTCTCGGCTCGCTGATTCGTCGGCACTTCCCTCTCGCTGCGCTTTTCAGCGCTGCTCTTGAGGTGAAGCGCCCTCAAAAAATTGACTGCGGGTTTCCGCAATCCA
>NZ_JAAAPK010000027.1 GCF_009909105.1 Corallococcus exiguus | reverse complement strand
CGCTCGAACTCCTCCGCGATGCTGCTCTCGCGCGCGTACTCCTGCTCCGTCGCGTTCCATCCCTTCAGCACCTGCTGGCGCTCTGCCTGCGTCAGCAGCGTCACCTCGGAGAGCCGCTTGCTGGCGCTCGTCACCAATCCGAGCAGCGCCACCTTCCACTGCTTCAGCAGGGCATCCATTCCGCGCTGCTCGAAGCGCGGGGTCTCGTAGACCAGCTTCAGCCGTAGCTGGGAGCCGGGCATCGCGGACAACGTGAGCGCGTAGTTCGTCCGCTCCTTCGAGCGGACATCCCGCACGTCCCAACGGCTCGCACGGCCCTTCAGCGACTCATCGACAGGGTAGTTCTCGAAGATCAACAAACTGTCGAAGAGCGGCTGGCCGCGAGGCACGTTGCTCCAGCCCTGCACCTGCACCAGCGGGCTCTGCTCGAACTGCTGCTGCTCGGCCTGCTGCTTCTGGAGCCCCTTCAGCCACTCCGCCACTCCGCCGTCACCGGGCAACTGCACCCGGACCGGGAGGGTGTTGATGAAGAGGCCGACCATGCCTTCGACACCGTCGAGCTCGGCCGGGCGGCCCGCCACCGTGGCGCCGAAGACGACTTCGCCTTCGCCCGCGTGCCGGCCCAGCACCAGCGCCCAGGCGCCCTGTGCCAGCGTGTTCACCGTCACCTGCTGCCGCTGCGCGAAGCCCTGCACCGCCGACGTCTCCTCCTCCGTCAGCTGCAGCGTCACCTCGTCCTGGTTGCTCGTGCCGCCCTTCGCCCCACGTGCTTCCAGCGGCAGCCGCGTCGGCGCGCTCACGCCCTTCAGCGCCTCACGCCAGTACGCCTCCGCCTTCTTCGTGTCCTGCTTCCCGAGCCACCCGATGTACTCGCGGTACGCAGGGCGCGTCCGGCCCCGCACGTCGCCACCCGTGACGAGCGCCTCGTACGTCGTGAAGACCTCCTCCAGCACCAGACCGAGGCTCCACCCGTCTAGCAGCAGGTGGTGGTGGCTCCACACGCACCGCCACCCCTCCTCGCCCAGCTTCATCACCGCCATGCGCATCAGCGGCGCCTGGCCCAGCTCGAAGCCCTGGCGGCTGTCCGCCTTCAGGTACTCGTCCAGCGCGTGCTGCTGCGCCTCGCGACCCAGGCTGCTCCAGTCACGCTCTTCCCACGGCAGCTGCACCGTGCGCTGCACCACCTGCAGCGGCTCTTCCAGCCCTTCCCAGAGGAAGCGCGTGCGCAGGATGGACAGCCGCTCCACCACCGCCTGCCACGCCTGCTTCAGTGCCTCCACCTTCAGCCCGCCGCGCACTTCCCACGCGAGCTGCTCCACGTACACACCGCTGCCGCCTTCCAGCAGCGAGTGGAAGAGCAGGCCCTGCTGCAACGGGGAGAGCGGATAGACGTCCTCCACGCCCTCGCCCCGGCCCAGCACCTTCTCCAACTGCTGCGCGCTGGCCTTCACCAGCGGGAAGTCCACCGGCGTCCACAGTCCCGCCTCGGACTCTGTCCGCTGCCGCAGCAGCTGACGCAACTCCTGGGCGTAGTGCCGCGCCAACTCCTCGACGCTCTCGCGCCGGTGCAGCTCCCGGCCGTAGTCGATGGCCACTTCCAGCCGGCCACCCACCACCAGTCCGTTGACGCCCAGCACGTGCGCGCGCTTCTCACCCTTCGCCTGCGCCTCGCCCGACTTTTCCTTCGCCGGCGCGAAGTACTTCGACTGCGCCGCCGTCGCGTCCACCTGGCCCAGGTAGTTGAAGACGACTTCCGCCTTCGGCAGCGCGCGCAGCTTCTTCTGACTCTCTTCCGCGCCCAGGTACTTCAGCAGCCCGAAGCCCAGGCCCTTGCCGGGCACCCGCCGCACCGACTCCTTCACCGCCCTCACCCACGCGCCCGCGCCTTCCGCCTTCGGCGCCTCCACCACCACCGGGTACACGCTGGTGAACCAACCCACCGTGCGCGACACCTCCAGCCCCACTTCCTCCTCGCGCCCGTGGCCTTCCAGCTCCACCCTCACCCGCTCCAGCCCTCTCCACTTCTTCAGCGCCGCCGCCAGTCCCGCCAGCAGCACTTCGTCCACTCGCGCCCGATACGCCCCGGGCACCTCGCGCAGCAGCGCCGCCGTCTCCTCGCGGCTCAACTCCAGACGGACCTCTCCCTCCAGGCCCGTCTCATTGCGGCCGCCCGCCTCGTCCACCGGCAGCGACGGCACCTGCGCGGCGCCCTGGGCCTCCCAGTACGCCACTTCGCCTTCCACCTGCCCCGCGTACTCCTTCAGCCTCCGCGCCCACTGCTGGTACGAGGCGCTCTTCGGCCCAAGCTCCACCTGCTCGCACGCCCGCTCCACATCCTCCACCACCACCCGCCACGACACCCCATCCACCACCAGGTGGTGCACCACCACCAGCAGCCGCCGGCCCTTCTCTCCCAGCTCGAAGAGCACCGCCTTCATCAGCGGGCCCTTCTCCAGCTCCAGGCTGCCCTGCACCCGCGTCGCCACCTGCTCCAGCTGCGCGGCGACATCCTGCGCCCCGCGCAGGTCCACCTGCTCCAGCTTCAGCGCGCCGGCTTCTTCCACGCTCGCGTTGCGCTGCTTCCACTCGCCGCCCACCTGCTCGAAGCGCATCCGCAGCGCGTCGTGGTGCTTCACCACCTCGTTCAGCGCCTTCTCCAGCACCGCAGCGTCCAACGCGCGCGAGACCTCCAGCAGCAGCGACTGGTTGCTGTGGCTCGGCTTCTTCCAGGCCTCTTCCAGGAAGCTCTTCTGGATGGCGGTCAGCTCCACCGGGCCTTCGACAGGTCCCTGATCCGCCACCGCCTGCGCGGCCTTCACCACCTGCGCCAGCTCTTCCACCGTCTGCTTCTGGAAGAGCTGCTTCGGCGTCACCTCCAGGCCCGCCCTTCTCACGCGGGACACCACCTGCAGGCTCAGGATGGAGTCACCGCCCAGCTCGAAGAAGTTGTCCTGCACGCCCACGCGATTCAGGCCGAGCACCTGCGCCCAGACCTCCGCCAGCGTCTTCTCCATCTCCGTGCGCGGCGCCACGTACTGACGCGCCAGCTCCGGGCGGACGCCTTCCGGCTCGGGCAGGGCCTTGCGATCCACCTTGCCGTTCGACGTCAGCGGCAGCGTCTCCAGCGCCACGAACGCCGACGGCACCATGTACTCGGGCAGCCGGGTCTTGAGCGCCTGACGCAGCTCGTTCGTGTCCACCGCCGCCGGGCCGTGGCCCACGACATAGGCCACCAGGCGCTTGTCACCCGCGCCCTGGCCCCTGGCCATCACCACCGCGTCCTTCACCGCCGGGTGCGCTCGCAGCGCTCCTTCCACTTCGCCCAGCTCGATGCGGAAGCCACGCACCTTCACCTGCGTGTCCGCGCGGCCCACGAACTCCAGGCTGCCGTCCTCGCGCCAGCGCGCGACGTCACCCGTGCGGTACAGCCGGGCACCCGGCTCGCCGCCGAACGCGTCCGGCACGAAGCGCTCCGCCGTCAGCTCCGGACGGCCGGGATAGCCCCGAGCCACACCGACGCCTCCCAGGTACAGCTCGCCCGCGACGCCCAGGGCGACCAGGCCGCCGCGCGCGTCGAGCACATAGGTCCGCACGTTGGCCAGCGGCCGGCCAATGGACGGCGTACGGCCGTCGGCCACGCAATCCGTGAGCGTGGCCACCACGGTGGCTTCCGTGGGCCCGTACGAGTTGACGAAGCGCCGGCCGGGGGCCCAGCGCGTCACCACCTCGGCCGGGAGCGCTTCACCGCCCGAGATGACGGTGCGAAGCGCGGGCAGCCCCTCGGACGGCGTGACGGCGAGCGCCGCCGGCGTGAGGCTGAGCACCGTGATGTTCGCGTCCCGCAGCAGCGCGGACAGCGTGTCGCCCGGCAACAGCCGCTCCGCGGGCGCCAGCACCAGCGTGGCCCCCGCGGTCAGCGTGGTGAAGATCTCCTCCACCGAGAGGTCGAAGCTCAGGTTGGCGAACTGCAGCACGCGGCTGCCCGGCCCGATGCCGTACGCCACCGCCTCGTGGGTCACGAGGTTGGCCACGCTCCGGTGCTCGATGGCGGTGCCCTTGGGGGTCCCGGTGCTGCCAGAGGTGTAGATGATGTACGCGAGGTTGCCGGGGCTCGCACCGCGGGGGACGCGCTCCCCGCTCTCGCGAAGGACCGCTTCACGCGCCTCGTCCAGGCAGAGCGTGCGAACCGAGGTCTCCGGCAGGCGTTCCCGTAGTGAGCCCTGGGTGAGCAGAACCTCGGCGCCGCTGTCGCTCAGCATGAAGGCGAGCCGCTCGCGAGGCAGCATCGGATCCAGGGGCAGGTAGGCCCCGCCCGCCTTGAGGACGCCGAGCAGCGCCACTGCCACATCCAGCGAGCGCTCCAGGCACAGGCCGACCCGGACCTCCGGGCCCACGCCCAGCCGGTGCAGCGCCCGCGCGAGCTGGTTGGCTCGCACGTCCAGATCCCGGTAGGTCAGCCGCTGTCCCTCGAACTCCACCGCCACCGCGTCCGGCGCCCGGTCCACCTGCGCCTCGAACAGCGAGGCGACGGTGGTGGCTTCCGGGAAGGCCTCGCGGGTGCCGCTCCACGTCTCCAGCACCTGCTGACGCTCCGCCTGCGTCAGCAGCGATACATCCTCCAACCGCTTGCCGGCGCTGGCCACCAGCCCCAGCAGCGCCACCTTCCACTGCTTCAGCAGCGCGTCCATGCCGCGCGCGTCGAAGCGCGACACGTCATAGGCGAGCATCAGCCGCAGCTGCCTGTCAGGAATCACCGACAGCGTGAGCGCGTAGTTCGTCCGCTCCTTCACGCGGACGTCTCCGACCTCCCAGCGATTGGCACGGCCCTTCAACGACGAATCAATGGGGTAGTTCTCGAAGACGAGCAGGCTCTCGAACAGGGCCTGTCCGCGCGGCACCTCGCTCCAGCCCTGCACGCGCACCAGCGGGCTCTGCTCATACTGCCGCTGCTCCGCCTGCTGCTCCTGCTGGGCCTTGAGCCACGACTCCACCAACTCGCCGCCACCGAGCTTCACCCGGACCGGGAGCGTGTTGATGAAGAGGCCGACCATGCCTTCGACACCGTCGAGCTCGGCCGGGCGGCCCGCCACCGTGGCGCCGAAGACGACTTCGCCTTCGCCCGCGTGGCGTCCCAGCACCAGCGCCCATGCGCCCTGCGCCAGCGTGTTCACCGTCACCTGCTGCCGCTGCGCGAAGCCCTGCACCGCCGACGTCTCCTCCTCCGTCAGCTGCAGCACCAGCTCGTCCTGGGCATGGGAGTCGTCCCTCGACCCATGCGTCTCCAGCGGCAGCCGCGTCGGCGCGCTCACGCCCTTCAGCGCCTCACGCCAGTACGCCTCCGCCTTCTTCGTGTCCTGCTTCGCAAGCCACGCGATGTACTCGCGATACGCCGCCCGCACCTGACCGCGGAGCTCGCCACCCGTGACGAGCGCCTCGTACGTCGTGAAGACCTCGTCCAGCACCAGACCGAGGCTCCACCCGTCCAGCAGCAGGTGGTGGTGGCTCCACACGCACCGCCAACCGTCTTCGCCCAGCTTCATCACCGCCATGCGCATCAGCGGCGCCTGGCCCAGCTCGAAGCCCTGGCGGGCGTCTTCCTTCAGGTACTCGTCCAGCGCGTGCTGCTGCGCCTCGCGGCCCAGGCTGCTCCAGTCACGCTCTTCCCAAGGCAACTGCACCGTGCGCTGCACCACCTGCAGCGGATCCTCCAGCCCTTCCCAGAGGAAGCGCGTGCGCAGGATGGACAGCCGCTCCACCACCGTCTGCCACGCCTGCTTCAGCGCTTCTACCTTCAGCCCGCCGCGCACTTCCCACGCGAGCTGCTCCACGTACACACCGCTGCCGCCTTCCAGCAGCGAGTGGAAGAGCAAACCCTGCTGCAACGGGGAGAGCGGATAGACGTCCTCCACGCCCTCGCCCCGGCCCAGCACCTTCTCCAACTGCGGAGGGCTCGCCTTCACCAGCGGGAAGTCCACCGCCGTCCACACACCGGCGTCCGGCTCCCGCATCTCGTGCAGCAGCTTCTTCAGCTGCCGCTCGTACTCCCGGGCCAGCTGCTCGATGCTCTCGCGGCGGTGCAGCTCCCGGCCGTATTCAATGGCCACTTCCAGCCGGCCGCCTACCACCAGCCCGTTGACGCCCAGCACGTGCGCGCGCTTCTCGCCCTTCGCCTGCGCCTCGCCCGCCCGCTCCTTCGCTTGCGCGAAGTACTTCGACTGCGCCGCCGTCGCGTCCACCTGGCCCAGGTAGTTGAAGACGACTTCCGCCTTCGGCAGCGCGCGCAGCTTCTTCTGACTCTCTTCCGCGCCCAGGTACTTCAGCAGCCCGAAGCCCAGGCCCTTGCCGGGCACCCGCCGCACCGACTCCTTCACCGCCCTCACCCACGCGCCCGCGCCTTCCGCCTTCGGCGCCTCCACCACCACCGGGTACACGCTGGTGAACCAACCCACCGTGCGCGACACCTCCAGCCCCACTTCCTCCTCGCGCCCGTGGCCTTCCAGCTCCACCCTCACCCGCTCCAGCCCTCTCCACTTCTTCAGCGCCGCCGCCAGTCCCGCCAGCAGCACCTCGTCCACTCGCGCCCGGTATGCACCAGGTACCTCGCGCAGCAGCGCCGCCGTCTCCTCGCGGCTCAACTCCAGACGGACTTCTCCCTCCAGGCCCGTCTCATTCTTCCCGCCCGCCTCGTCCACCGGCAGTGACGGCACCTGCTCGGCGCCCTGGGATTCCCAGTACGCCACCTCCCCTTCCACCTGCCCCGCGTACTCCTTCAGCCTCCGAGCCCACTGCTGGTACGAGGCGCTCTTCGGCCCCAGCTCCACCGCCTCGCCCCTCGCCACCTGCTCGCACGCCCGCTCCACGTCTTCCACCACCACCCGCCACGACACCCCATCCACCACCAGGTGGTGCACCACCACCAGCAAGCGCCGGCCCTTCTCTCCCAGCTCGAAGAGCACCGCCTTCATCAGCGGTCCCTTCTCCAGCTCCAGGCTGCCCTGCACCTGCGTCGCCACCTGCTCCAGCTGCGCGGCTACGTCCTGCGCACCGCGCAGGTCCACCTGCTCCAGCTTCAGTGCGCCCGCTTCTTCCACGCCCGCGTTGTGCTGCTTCCACGCGCCGTCCACCCGATCGAAGCGCATCCGCAGCGCGTCGTGGTGCTTCACCACTTCGTTCAGCGCCTTCTCCAGCGCCGCGGCTTCGACTTCTCCCGCGACGTCCAGCAGCAGCGACTGGTTGAAGTGGTGCGCCTGACTGCGCTCCTGCGCGAAGAAGGCCTGCTGCACAGGCGTCAGCTCCACCGCGCCTTCCACCGGCTTCTGCTCTCCGGCCTCCAGGGCGACCTTCGCGACCTGCGCCAGCTCTTCCACCGTCTGCTTCTGGAAGAGCTGCCTCGGAGAGATCTCCAGACCGGCCCTCCGAGCCCGAGCCACCACCTGCAGGCTCAGGATGGAGTCACCGCCCAGCTCGAAGAAGTTGTCCTGCACGCCCACGCGATTCAGGCCGAGCACCTGCGCCCAGACCTCCGCCAGCGTCTTCTCCACCTCCGTGCGCGGCGCCACGTACTGACGCGCGAGCTCCGGGCGGACGCTCTCCGGCTCGGGCAGGGCCTTGCGATCCACCTTGCCGTTGGACGTCAGCGGCAGCGTCTCCAGCGCCACGAACGCCGACGGAACCATGTACTCGGGGAGCTTCGCCTTGACGTGCTCCCGCAGCCCGGAGACTCCAGGCCACCCTTCCGCCTTCGGCACCACGTAGGCGATGAGGCGCTTGTCACCGGCGCCCTGGCCCCTGGCCACCACCACCGCTTCCTTCACCGCCGGGTGCGCTCGCAGCGCTCCTTCCACTTCTCCCAGCTCGATTCGGAAGCCTCTCACCTTCACCTGCGTGTCCGCTCGGCCCAGGAACTCCAGCGTCCCGTCCGCTTGCCACCGCGCCAGGTCTCCCGTCCGGTACATCCGCTCTCCGGACAGTCCTGAGTGCAGGTCCGGCACGAAGCGCTCCGCCGTCAGCTCCGCGCTCCCCAGGTAGCCTCGCGCTACGCCCTCTCCGGCCGCGTACAACTCTCCCGCCACACCCACCGGTACAGGATTCAACGCCGCGTCCAGCACGTACACGCGCGTGTTGCCAATCGGCTGGCCAATGGCAACCACTTCGCCCACCTGACTGCCTTCCGTCATCCGGTGGCAGCTGGTGAAGAGCGTGTTCTCCGTCGGGCCGTAGCACGCCGTCACCGGCACCTTCAGC
>NZ_JAAAPK010000026.1 GCF_009909105.1 Corallococcus exiguus | reverse complement strand
CCCCAGGCGAGGCCCGGGCCACCGACGTACACCTCGCCCGCGACGCCCACGGGCACCGGGTGCAGGTGGGCATCCAGCACGTAGGCGGTGGAGTTCGGGATGGGCCGGCCGATGGACACCGGACCTTCCACCACTGCCCCCCGATGCAACGGCAGCGTGGTGGAGAAGGTCGTGTTCTCCGTCGGGCCGTAGGCGTGCACCAGCGTCGCGCCTTCGGGGAGCCGCGCCAGGTGGTCGCGCAGACGCGCCCAGGGCATCAGCTCACCGCCCGTGAGGACCTGGCGCACCTCCGCCAAGGCTTCGCCCTGGTGCAGGGCCATCTGCTCGAAGAGGGCCGTGGTGAGCCACAGCACCGTCACCCGGTGGCGCCGCAGCTGCTCGACCAGCTCCTCCAGGGAGAGCGCATGGGGCGGAGCGAGGACGAGCTTCGCGCCGTGCAGCAGCGCGCCCCAGATTTCGAGCGTTGAGGCGTCGAAGGCAACCGGGGCGGCCTGGAGCCAGACTTCATCCGGCCCGAAGCGCATGAAGGTGCTGCCGAGCACCAGGCGGGTGATGCCCCGGTGGGGCACGCAGGCGCCCTTGGGACGCCCCGTGGAGCCCGAGGTGAACATCACGTAGGCCAGGGATTCGCCCTCCACGGAGACGTCGGGCGCGTGCGTGGGCAGCGCGGCGATGACGTCCTGCTGCGCGTCCAGCCAGACGCGGGTGCCGGAGGCCGGCAGCTTGGAGGCGAAGGGTTGATGCGTGAGCACCACACCGACGTCCGCGTCCTCCAGCAAGGTGGCGATGCGCTCCACCGGCGCATTGCGGTCCACGGGCACGAAGGCCGCCCCCGCCTTGAGGATGGCGAGGAGCGCCGTCACCAGCTCGAACGAGCGCTCGATGGCGACGCCGACGCGCGCACCCGGGACGATGCCCAGCGCGCGCAGGTGATGTGCGAGCTGGTTGGCGCGGGCATCGAGCTGGGCGTACGTCAGCGACGCCTCCCCCAGCACCAGGGCCACCGCGTCGGGCGTGCTGAGGGCCTGCCGCGCGAAGTGGACGTGGACCGGGATGTCCAGGGGGCTGGCGACGGTGGTGTCGTTCCAGTCCACGAGGATGCGCTGTCGCTCCTCGCGGGAGAGCAGCGACAGCCCGGCCACGGACTGCTCGGGCCTTGAGGCCACGGCCTCCAGCAGGATGCGCAGGTGGCTGGCCATCCGCTCCACCGTGCCCTGCTTGAACAACGCGGTGCTGTACTCCAGCCAGCCCACGAAGCCCTGCGCTGAGTCCTGCAATGTCAGGGTGAGGTCGAACTTGGCGGAGCGCGATTCCGCGGCCACCTGCCGGAAGGTGAGGCCCGGGATGCGCAGGTCTTCCAGGGGCGCGTTCTGCAGCGCGAACATCACCTGGAACAGCGGGCTGCGACTCGCGTCGCGCACGGGCTGCACGGCTTCGACGAGCTTTTCGAAGGGCAGGTGCTGATGCTCGAACGCCGCGAGCGTGGTTCCGCGCACCTGCGCGAGCAACTCGCGGAAGGTCGCGCGTGGATTCACCTGGACGCGCAGGACGAGCGTGTTGACGAAGAAGCCGATGAGGCCCTCGGTCTCCGCCTGGGTCCGGCCTGCGATGGGCGTGCCCACGCTGACGTCGTCCTGGCCGGAGTAGCGCGCCAGGAACAGCTGCCAGGCCGCGAGCAGCACCATGAAGGGGGTGGCCCCCTCTCGCCCGGCCAGCGCCTTGAGGGCTTCGGACGTCTCCCGTGGAATGCGGACTGCGAGGGACGTGCCCGCGTGTGACTGGATGGACGGGCGCGGATGATCCGTGGGCAGCGCCAGGGTGGCGGGCGCCCCCGCGAGCTGCTGCTTCCAGTAGGCGAGCTGGGTCTCCAGCGTTTCGCCCTGGAGCCACTGGCGCTGCCGCTCCGCGAAGTCCGCGTACTGCACGGGCAGCGGGGCGAGCGCGGGCGTCTGGCCGGCGCTGAACGCTTCATAGAAGGCGACCAGGTCGCGCACGAGCACGCCCATGGACCAGCCGTCGGAGATGATGTGGTGCATCGTCACGAGCAACAGGTGCTCTTCGGCCGCCAGCCGCACGAGCGCGGTGCGCAGCAGCGGGCCCGTTTCCAGATGGAACGGCTGGTGCGCCTCCTCCTCGAGCTTGCGCCGGGCTTCGGCTTCACGCTGCGCGTCGGGCAGCGCGGACAGGTCCATGAGCGGCAAGGTCCAGGTGGCTGGAGCGTGGACGTGCTGGGTGGCCTGTCCCTGGACTTCGTGCACGGTGGTGCGCAGGGAGTCGTGACGGGTGACGAGCGCTTCGAAGGCGCGGCGCAGGGACTCCACGTCCACCGGGCCCGTCAGCCGCAGCGCCGTGGGGAGGTTGTACGACGCGTCTCCCGGCGTGAGCTGATCCAGGAACCAGAGGCGCTGCTGGGCAAAGGACAGCGGTCGCGGGCTGTCCGTCGAAGCCCGGATGAGTGGAGGCAGGTGGTGGCCGGGTGTCCGTGTCCGGAGGCCTTCGGCGAGCGCGGCCACCGTGGGAGCCTCGAAGAGGGCCCGGAGCGGTAACTCCACGCGGAAGGTGGCGCGCACGCGGGAGACGAACTGGGTGGCCAGCAGCGAGTGTCCGCCCAGGGCGAAGAAGTCGTCGTGGATGCCCACGCGCTCCACGCGCAGCACCTGCGCGAAGAGGGCCGCGAGCTGCTCTTCCGTGGGAGTGCGCGGCGCGACATAGGTGGAAGCCTGCGCGGTGCCCTGGGGCGCGGGCAGGGCCTTGCGGTCCACCTTGCCGTTGGCGTTGAGCGGCAGGGCCTCCAGCACCAGGAAGGTGGAGGGCCGCATGTGCTCCGGCAGGAGCTGCTTGAGCCAGTCCTTGAGGACGTCCGTCGTCGGCGCGGAGTCCGTGCCTTCCGTGGGCACCACGTAGGCGACGAGCCGCTTGTCGCCGGGAATGTCCTCGCGCGCCAGCACCACGGCGGCGTGCACCTGGGGATGCTTGAGGAGCGCGGCTTCGACTTCACCCAGCTCGATGCGGAAGCCACGCACCTTCACCTGGAAGTCGGCGCGGCCCAGGTAGTCGAGCATCCCGTCCGCGCGCCAGCGCGCCACGTCGCCCGTGCGGTAGAGGCGCGCGCCCGGGATGGCGGAGAAGGCGTCGGGGATGAAGCGCTCCGCGGTCAGGTCGGGGCGGTTGAGGTAGCCGCGGGCCACGCCTTCACCGCCGAGGAAGAGCTCACCCGCGACGCCCACGGGCACCGGGCGAAGGGTCTTGTCCAACACGTACGCACGGACGTTGGCCAGGGGCCGGCCGATGGTGGGCGACGCGGAGGCGTCGAAGGCGCAGGCGGTGGCGTCGACGGTGCACTCGGTGGGGCCGTAGACGTTGAAGGCGCGCAGACGCGGATGCTGGGCCAGGCGGCTCCAGGTGCCGGGATCCACCGCCTCGCCGCCCACCAGCGCGCGCCGGGGGAGGACGTCCTTCTCCAGCAGGCCTTCATCCATCAGCATGCGCAGGTGCGCGGGAGAGCAATCGAGGACCTCCAGCGCGTCCTGCCCGATGCGCTTCACCAGCTCACCCGCATCCGAGCGGGCCTCTTCCGGGACGATGCAGAGGGTGTGGCCGTCGAGCACCTGCACGAGCTGCTGGACGGAGGCGTCGAAGGACAGCGGGGCGTTGACGCTGACCCGCTCCGCCGCGCCCCGGCCCTGGTGCACGGTGGTGGACAGTCCCTGCCGCAGGTTCATCACGGAGCGGTGCTGGATCATCACGCCCTTGGGGCGGCCGGTGCTGCCAGAGGTGTAGATGATGTACGCCAGGTGCTCGGCGGAGACGGCCACGCCGGGCGCTTCGCGGGACTCGGCCGCGAGATCCTCCGCATCCGGATCGAGGAGGACGACGTGGGCGGTGTGCTGGGGAAGCACGTCGCGCAGGCGCTGCTGGGTGAGCACCACGGGCGCGCAGGTGTCCGTGAGGACGTGGGCGAGCCACTCGCCCGGGTAGCGGAAGTCGAGGGGCACATAGGCGCCGCCGGCTTTGTGGATGCCCAGGATGCCGACGAGGGCCTCCACGGAGCGCTCCACGCACAGCACCACGCGCACGTCGGGCCCGACGCCCAGCTTCACCAGCCGGTGCGCCAGTTGGTTGGAGCGCGCGTCCAGCTCCTGGAAGGTGAGCTGCTGGTCGCGGCAGACGACGGCCAGGGCTTCAGGCGTGCGAAGGGCCTGGGCCGTGAAGGCCTCGTGGAAGCAGGTGTCGCGAGGGAACTCCGCGTCCGTCCGGGTCCAGTCCACGAGGAGCTGCCGGCGCTCTGGAGCCGTGAGCAAGGGCAGGCCCGCGAGCGTCGAGTCCGGCTGCTCGGCGATGGCCTCCAGCAGGACGTCCAGGTGGCCCACCATGCGCTGGACGGTGGCGGCGTCGAAGAGGTCGCTGCTGTATTCCAGCACGCCCATGAAGCCCTGAGGCGAGTCCTGAAGCGTCAGGGACAGGTCGAACTTCGCGGAGTTCGATTCGAGCGGGAGCTGTTCGAACGACAGGCCCGGCACGCGAAGCGCATCCATGGGCGCGTTCTGCAGGGTGAACATCGCCTGGAAGAGCGCGCTGCGACTCAGGTCGCGCACGGGCTGGAGGACCTCCACCAGCTTCTCGAAGGGCAGGTGCTGGTGCTCATAGGCCGCGAGCGTCGTGCCACGCACCTGCGCCAGCAGCTCCCGGAAGGTCGCGCGTGGATCCACGTGGGCGCGCAGCACCAGCGTGTTGACGAAGAAGCCGATGAGGCCTTCGGTCTCGGCCTGGGTGCGGCCAGCGATGGGAGAACCCACGCTGATGTCGTCCTGGCCGGAGTAGCGCGACAGGAGCACCTGGAAGGCGGAGAGCAGCAGCATGAAAGGCGTGGCGCCTTCTTGCCGGGCCAGGGTCTTGAGGGCCTCGGTCAGCGGCAAGGCGAGCCGCACGGGAACCGTCGCGCCCCGGTGCGACTGCACGGGCGGACGCGGACGGTCCGTGAGCAGCTCCAGCGTGGCGGGAGCCCCCGCGAGCTTCTCCTTCCAATAGGCGAGCTGGGTCTCCAGCGTTTCGCCCTGGAGCCATCCCTGCTGCCACACGGCGAAATCCGAGTACTGCACGGGCAGTAGTGCGAGCGTGGGCGCCTGCTCCGCGTGGAGCGCCGCGTACAGGGCGGTGAGCTCGCGGACGAGGACGCCCATGGACCAGCCGTCCGAGACGATGTGGTGCATCGTCACCAGCAGCAGGTGCTCCGCGTCGCCCAGGCGCACCAGGGAGGTGCGAAGGAGCGGACCCGCTTCCAGGTCGAAGGGACGGTGGGCCTCGAGGTTCGCGAGGCGACGCGCTTCTTCCTGCCGTTGAGGCTCGGGCAGCGAGGACACATCGAGCAGGGAGAGCGTCCACGTCGAAGGCGCGTGGATGCACTGCGCGGGCTGGCCCTGGTGCTCGACAAAGGTGGTGCGCAGCGTTTCATGCCGGGCGACGAGGGTCTCGAAGGCGCGACGAAGGGACTCGACGTCCACGTGGCCCTTCAGCCGGAGGGCGGCGGGGATGTTGTATGCGGCGTTGCCAGGCTGGAGTTGATCCAACAGCCACAGGCGCTGCTGGGCGAAGGACAGCGGGGGCGGGCCTTCGTGCGCGATGCGGGTGAGGGGCGGCAGTCGCGTGCCGGTCGCCGTGAGCTGGAGGCGCTGCGCGAGGGCCTCGATGGTGGGGGCTTCGAAGAGGGCGCGGAGGGGAAGTTCCACGTCGAGCGCCGCACGCACGCGGGCCACCAACTGCGTGGCGAGCAGCGAGTGGCCACCCAGCTCGAAGAAGTTGTCCGTGCGGCCGACAGTGGGCACGCGAAGCACTTCGCTCCAGAGGGCCGCGAGCTTCTCCTCCAGCGGTGTCGCCGGAGCCTCGTAGGCGTGCGAAGCCCGAAGCGCGCTCACGTCCGGAGCAGGGAGTGCCTTGCGGTCCACCTTGCCGTTGGACGTCAGCGGCAGCGTCTCCATGGAGACGAAGGCCGCGGGCACCATGTACTCGGGCAGGTGCTGCTTGAGGTGCGCGCGCAGGGCCGTGATGTCGAGGGCGTCGCCGACGACATAGGCCACCAACCGCTTGTCGCCCGGGGCATCCTCGCGGGCGAGCACGACGGCATCCTTCACGGAGGGAGCGGCCCGCAGGGCGTTCTCGACTTCACCCAACTCGATGCGGAAGCCACGCACCTTCACCTGCGCGTCGATGCGGCCGACGAAGTCCAGCTGTCCGTCAGCCCGCCAGCGCACCACGTCGCCCGTGCGGTAGAGACGGGCGCCCGGAGTGGAGGAGAACGCGTCCGGAATGAAGCGCTCGGCGGTGAGTCCCGGGCGTCCCGCATAGCCTCGCGCCACGCCGACGCCACCGATGTGCAACTCACCGCGCACGCCCACGGGCACCGGCTGGCCGTGCGGGTCCAACACATAGACGTGCACGTTCGCCAGCGGCTTGCCGATGGACGGCACTTCTCCATCCGCTACCACCTCACCAAAGGTGGCGATGACGGTGGCTTCGGTGGGGCCGTAGGTATTGAGCAGTCGCCGTCCCGGAGCCCAACGCGCGACGACGTCCGCGGGCAGGGCCTCACCGCCAGAGATGACGGTGCGCACCTTGGGCAGCCCCTCGGACGACGTGGCCGCCAGTGCCGCTGGGGTGAGGCTGACGACACTCAACTCCTGCTCACGCAGCAGCACGGGCAGCGGCGCGCCCGGCATCAGCTTCTCCAGCGGCGCGAGCACCAGCGTGGCGCCGTTGCAGAGCGTGGTGAAAATCTCCTCCACGGAGAGGTCGAAGCTGAGGCTGGCGAACTGCAACACGCGGCTGCCGGGGCCAATGCCGTAGGCCACCGCCTCGTGGGTGACGAGGTTGGCGACGCTGCGGTGCTCCACCGCCGTGCCCTTGGGCGTACCGGTGCTGCCCGAGGTGTAGAGGAGGTACGCCATGTTCGCGGGCGTCACGCCCGTCACGGGCGCATCCGTCGGCTCCTCGGCCAGCGATTCGCGCTCGGTGTCCAGGCAAAGCGCGCGTGCATGCAGTGCTTCGGGGAAGCGGTCCACCAGTGGCTGCTGGGTAACGAGCACCTGCGCCGCGCTGTCCTCCAGCATGAAGGCAAGACGCTCACGGGGCAGGAGCGGATCCACCGGCACCCAGGCACCACCGGCCTTCAGGATGCCAAGCAGACCGATAGCGATATCGAGGGAGCGCTCGACACTGAGCGCGACGCGGACCTCGGGGCCCACGCCACGACGGCGAAGGGCATGGGCGAGCTGATTGGCACGCGCATCCAGCTGCGCGTACGTCAGTTGCGTCCCCTCGAACACAGCGGCCACCGCGCCCGGAGCGCGGCGCACCTGCTCTTCAAAGAGCGAGTGCATGCACGCTTCGGGGAAGGGCGCGCGCGTAGCGTTCCACTCCACCAGCATTTCGCGCCGCTCAACGGTGGTCAGCAGCGGCAATCGGGCGACTGACTCATTCGGCTGAGCGACGGCCTCCTGAAGGAGCACACGCAGGTGCTCGGCCATGCGTGCGGCGGTGGAGGCGGTGAAGATGTCGGTGGTGTACTCGAGGTAGCCCTTGAGGCCGGCGTCGGTCTCCAGCACCTGGAGGGTGAGGTCGAACTTGGCGGAGAAGGTGTCGAGTTCCAGGGCCTCCAGCTTCACGCCTTCAACGGAGGCGGAGCCGCGGAAGGAGGCCTGGTAGGTGAGCATCACCTGGAAGAAGGGAGTACGGCCCGGGATGCGCTCGGGCTTCAACTCCTCCACGAGGCGCTCGATGGGCAGCTCCTGGTGCTCCTGTGCCCCCAGCACCGTCTCTCGCACCTGACGCAGCAGTGTGCGGAAGGACGCCGTGTCCGTCACCCGCGTGCGAAGCACCTGGGCGTTGACGAAGAGGCCGATGAGGCCTTCCACCTCACCACGCGTGCGGCCGGCCATGGGGGAGCCGACGGTGACGTCCTCCTGGCCGGAGTAGCGGGCCATCAGCATCTGCCAGCCCGTCAGCAGCGCCATGTAGAGAGAGGCGCCTTCCTGCTGGGCGAGGGCCTTGAGCGCGTCCGTCAACTCGCGCGGCAGCAGCACGTCATGCCGGGCGCCTCGGCCGTCGCGGGTGGCGGGGCGAGGGAAGTCGGTGGGCAACTCCAGCGCGGAGGGCACTCCCGCCAGCTGCCGCTTCCAGTAATCGAGCTGCTTCTCCAGCCGAGGCCCCTGCATCCACTCGCGTTGCCAGACGCCGAAGTCCGCGTACTGGATGCCCAGCGGCGGCAGGGGCGCAGCCTGTCCTCGCGCAAAGGCTCCGTAGAGCAGCGCCACCTCGCGCACCAGCAGCGTCATGGACCAGCCGTCGGAGACGATGTGGTGGACCACCACGACGAGCAGGTGCTCTCCCGGTGCCGACGTCAGCAGCAGCGCGCGCAGCAGCGGGCCCTTCGCGAGGTCGAAGGGCTGGGCCGCGGCTTCACGCGCCAGGCGCCACGCTTCTTCCGGCGGTGAGCCCGTGAGGTCCTTGCGCTCCAGGGTGAACATCGGCTCCGGCGACACCACCTGCACGGGGCCGGAGACGTCCTCACGGAAGGTGGTGCGCAGCACCTCATGACGGCGCACGACTTCTCGCAGCGCGCGCTCCAGCACGGACACGTCGAGCGCACCCTCCAGGCGCACCGCCATGGGCACGTTGAAGAGGGAGGTGCCGGGTTGCAGCTGATCAATGAACCAGAGGCGCTGCTGCGCGAAGGACAGCGGCAGTGGGCGCGTGCGGTCCTGCACCCGGATGAGGCCTTGGACGGAGTTGCCAGCCGTGGCCTTTTGCGCGGCCACCTTCTTGAGCAACTCGGCGCGCTTTTCCGGTGAGAGGTTGGCGATCCGCTTCGACAGCTCGTGGCTCATCTCGTGTACTCCGCACTGGGGGCCGCCACTGCGTACGAGCACCACTGGAGGCCGTGGCGCTCGCGAAACTCGGGCGTGTTGCTGGTGCCGGATTGACTCCCTGCGCCGCTCTTCCCAAAGAAGCGCGAGGGTGGGTCAAATTCATATGAGTGAGATTATTCCGCCTAAGACGTCCCTGTCATGAGGGCGGATAAGCACCCACTCGAATGAATTCGAGTATTTACGGGATTGTTCTGGTTCCCCGAAGCCAGGGAGGGAAGGACGTCAGATGTCCTCCGGGGTGAGACCTGCACCCAACGTCTCCTCCCTGGCTCGCTTCACTCCAACCCCCTGAGTCAGCTCCCCGTGGACTGCCGGGGCGCGGTGCCGGAGGCCCGTGCGAGCACCTCACGCAGGCGCTCGACGACAGACCCGAGGTGCGGGTCCTGCATCAGGGCGTGGTGGCCACCGGGGACGTCGTGCACCTCTAGCCCGCCACGCACCAGGGGCTCCCACCCGCGGTGACGCGGGACATCGGCAGCGGCTTCGCTGGCGCTGAGCAGCAGGGCGGTGCCGTCGTACGGCTGGGGCACGTACTTCTCGTGGGCGAAGAGGTTGGCCCGGAAGACGTTGAAGAG
>NZ_JAAAPK010000025.1 GCF_009909105.1 Corallococcus exiguus | reverse complement strand
CGGCCCCGTCAGCGGCCCTCCTCGGCCCCTCTGCATCCTCCCTCCCCCTCAACAGGGCCCCCATCCCTCCTATTCGCCTTGAAGGCATAAGTAGATTGACGGTTGTTGATAACGCGCTGCTCATGGGCCCTGACCTGAAGATAATCGGCGTGGGCTATCAGGTCCCGATTCCGCCTGGACGTGTCCCTGATGTCTATGTTGCCAAGGGGCATCAAGGCCAACAGGGTGAACGCTATGCTATTGCACAGCATGGCGCCCGACATCGTGCGGCAACTTGGTGTGCCCACGAGAATATAGGCGGATTGGTCTTCATCGTATCCCAAGATGGTCCTCTGCGTTGCATGATCCGGCCTACTCCAGATGACAATGTTCTTCTCTGGAACCTGAAGTTCTCTGAGATCTAAGATGATTTGAAGCAAGGCAGAGCATTAGGCCGATAGGGACTGTGCTTCGGGTGGGGGCAGGTGCGGAGGGGCGGAGGCTTGCTGCGGATGGGCGCCGCTCGGGCTGTGCGCCGGGCTGGCGGAGAGGCCGCCCAGCCCGTTGAGGGACACGCCTACCCATGCCGAGGGCAGCAGGGCGTGGGCTCCTGGGGCACCGCACAGTGACGGTTCGCCCCTGCACTTAGGGGGCCCTGTGCTGGAGCGAGTTGAGCAGGCTGCGTGGGCCGTGCAAGGAACTCCAGGATGGCGCGCACCCCACTCTGGGAGGGCGTCTGGCAGCTCACGCCTGGGGTGGTGGCGGCTGAAGCCCCAGCAGGGTCTTGCCGAGGAAGTCGCGGATCACCGCTGGAGACCAGGCCATCAGCGGGCCGCTCATGGCATCGCGCAGGTAGCGCTCTATGGGGTGGCTCCGCATGTAGCCCGAGCCTCCAGCGAGTTCCATGGCCGCGGTGGTGATGGCCACGGCTGCCTCATTGGCCACGACTTTGGCCTGCATCTGCAGCACGGGGAAGTCCAGCTCGCGTTGATCCGTGGCGATGGCCGCGCGCATGGCCAGCGCCCGCGCCGCCTCCAGACGGAGGCTCATCTCCGCCACCGAGAACTGCACCCACTGCATCTCTGCGATCGCCCGATTCTCCGGAGGCAGCTTGCGCTCCCTGGCGTATGAGATGGCGAAGGCCAGCGCCGCCTCGGCGATGCCGATGGAGATCCACGGCAGACCCAGGGCGATAGGGTTGGGCTGGGCGGGATCCAGCCGCAGCCGCCGGGACTCCGGCAGCAGCGTGTCCTGGAAGTGCAAGAGCTGGCTGCGCGTGGCCCGCATACCCAGGGTGTCCCAGACATCCTCCACCCGGATGGAGTCGTCCTTGTCGATGAGGAAGAAGGCGGGCTGGCCATCACACACGGCATTGGTGAGCAGGTAGCTAGCCTTCTCGCTGCCCGACACGAAGCGCTTGGCCCCGGACAGGCGCCAGCCGCCTTCGGCGCGGCAGGCCTCCTGATGAGGCATGAGGAACATGTTGCCGCTGGTGGGCTCGGACAGGGCGTTGCCGAACCAAGCTCCCTGGCGGAACCTGTCGTTGAATGAGGTCACCAGCGCGGGCTCCGGCAGGGCCAAGAAGGCGAGCCCTGCGCCCTGGTGCATCAGCCAGAGCGTCCCGAAGGAGGCGCTGCCCCGGCTCAGGATGCTGACGATGCGCCCGAAGGTCAGCCAGGAAGCACCCTCCAGCAGCGCGGTATTCAGCGGGGATTGGGCAATGGTCTCGAAGCCCTCGTCAGGCAGGGAGGTCTCCCTGTCATGCCGCGCGGCCTGCTCGGCCAGCAGCCGCTGGATCCGCTCCGCTTCGGCTAGGCAGTCTGCATCGCTCATCGTTAGTTGGAGTCGTGGCATGGCGGCGTCAGACATTAGCCCAAGCCAATGGGTCAGAGCATCCGTCCAGGATGAGCCCACGGCGCTGGTAGTCCTGCATCTGCGCGCCGTCGTGGGCCACCACCGGGTACAGTTCGGGCGCGGTGCGCCGCAGGTCGTGCAGCCACCGCAGCTGGTGCTCCCTCAAGCAGGTGCGGAGGAGGCGAGCGCGGGGCTTGAGGCAGCGGCCAAGAAGGAGCGGATGAAGGAGAGGACACCGCGAGTGGACTGGGCGGAGTTGCTCAGGAGGACGTTTGACTTCGACGTGTTCGCCTGCGTGAGGTGTGGAGGCAGGCGGCGGGTCTTGGCGTACGTGAAGGGGGCCCCCGGGGTGCGGGCGATTCTGGAGCACCTGGGCTTGCCCACGGCATGTGCGAGGTTGGCCCCGGCACGAGGGCCACCCCAGGCCGTGGGGTGTTGAGGCTCAAGACAGCCAACAGGCCCAGGCTCCTGCCACGCACCTGATGGGAGCGCGGCCTGGGCAGGCGTGTGCCCCAAGGGGCTCAAGCGGCCTGTCCACCGGCCGGGAGCATCGCTCGGGCGGCCCCGTCAGCGGCCCTCCTCGGCCCCTCTGCATCCTCCCTCCCCCTCAACAGGGCCCCCATCCCTCCTATTCGCAGTACTGGCGTGCGACCCCCACTGAATGCATGCCCTTCTTCGGGAATCCCGTGTCGTCGATGAGGAGGGCTTCCAGGCCCGGGAGCTCCCGCTCCAACTTCTGCGTGAGCCGGCAGCGCACCTGGGCGTCATCCCAGGCCGCGCCGGACACGCACTGTTGCAGTCGTTGGCGCAGGGCTTCCGTCTGCGTGGGTGCAGGGGCCAGCCGTGCCGCCATGGGCTCGATGCTCTTGCGCTCTCCGTCCAGCAGGAGGCCCGTGACGTAGCCGCCCAGTGCGCGCCGCCGCTCCGTGCGCCCCAGCCCGACCGTCATCGTGTCCAGGTACTCGGAAAGCTCTCGGTCGAGCTTGTGCAATTGCGCGGGCGTCATGCCCCTTCAACACCGGGCCGCAGCGCCCGATTCATCTGACCAAGTAGTGTTATTGCCCCGCTCAATTCTCTGCCTCTGGATGAACTATGCCGCTTTGGCTCGTCCATCCGGGTCAACCTTATCCAAGAGCAGCGCAGAATGAGAAACTTCGAGCTCATGGGGCAGACCGAACATGTAGACCAGCCCGATGAACAGGTCCGCTGTACCGACGGCGGCGGCCGTAAGGCCGAGGTTCCCGAAAAGGCCTCCGGCGATCAACAACAGGCCCGCCGCGTATCGCAGCAGCGCTTCCCAATACACCAGGGGTGCGCAGCGGTGGAGGTCCTTCGATGCATAGATAAGGACCAGGCTGGTGTAAGCGAGAAAAGCACTAAACAGCCATCCCCAGATCGGAGCGGGGATGTTTAGCCCGATTGCCCGGTACATCGGTGGAAATAGCAAACTGGCGGCCAGCACCGCGTTGTAAATGCCAGTCCAGAACACGAACCGGCTCATGGGCTTAACCTAAATAGTGAACTTCCGCACTGGACCTGCACTGCGGGCCTTTCCTGAAAACCATCGTGTCTCATTTTATAGACCTTTGGAGGAAGACGGCAGGCGTATCAGGCAGTGCCTCAAGGGCGCATGGCGGCGCAAACGAGATGGACGTTCCGGAACTCCCAATCGTAATAGCTGTTCAAGGTGATGTCGGCGAACTCGTAAGGTTCGGCCCGAAGCTTGTACAATTTCGGACCGCGCATCATGGTGAATGACTCAAGCCAGACCTCCAGGGTGCCCTGGCAGCGCTGTTCAAGGAAGACAGCTTTCCAGTTGTCGTAGTGGATGACCATGATGTCGCCGTCGTCGCTGATGTAGAAGAAGACCTTGCGGGGACTCTCCGCTCCCCCTCAACAGGGCCCCCATCCCTCCTATTCGCTCCGTCACGTCCAGCTTCACGCCCTCGCGCTCCATGCGCGCGAGTACGGGCAACAGCGGCAGCTCCAGCGTGCGCGCCAGCTCCGAGAGCCCGCCCAGCTCCAGCTCCTTCCACAGCTCCGGCGCCATCCTGCGCGCCGCGTCCGCGCGCACCGCGTACGCCGCGGCCACCTCCTCCGGCCCGTGGTCCGCCAGCGGCCGCCCCTTCTTGCCCTCCACCGACGCGGGCAGCGCGGGAAGCTCCGAGCGAAGCCGTTCACGCGCCAGGTCCGCCAGCGCGTGCTCCCGGCGCGACGGGTTGAGCAGGTAGCTCAAGAGCTCCACGTCGTCCTGCGCGCCCTCCAGCGTCAGCCCTTCATGGGCCAGCACCAGCGTGAGCGCCTTGAGATCGTGTCCGCCCTTCTTCACCGCCGCGTCCGAAATCACGTCCTTCATCGCCGCGGTGAAGGCCGCCACCGGCACCTGCGTGGCGCCCAGCTGCTGGTGCCTCAGCGGCACGTAGCGCGTGGAGCCGTCCGGAAGCGCCACGCCCAGGCCCACGAGCGGCGCCGCGAAGGGCATGCCCTCGAAGGCGGGCACCAGCGTGAGGGCCCCGGCCGCCTTCGCCGCGTCCGCCAGCGCCTTCAGCTCCGCCTCGGTGGTGACCAGCGTGGTGGTGGTGGCGAGCTCCCCCTCAACAGGGCCCCCATCCCTCCTATTCGCAACAGCTCTTCCGGTATATTCCGTTTTGCGACTTTCTCCCGGAGAAGTCTGTGATGAAGCGTTTCCTGTTCGTGGCGATGGCGGTGCTGGGCCTGCAGACGGCGGCATGTGGTGGCCCGATGGAGGCGGAGGAAACGCTCCAGCCTCAAGAGGGTTCCGAAGTGACAGCCATGGCCGTCTGCACGGCGTCGTGTCCGGGCGGGACGTCGGTGTCCTGCTCGGGCAATCACTGCGAGGCCGTGGAGGGCCAGGCGGTGATGTGTGATGGCCAGTGGAAGAACTGTCCCACGCCGACGACCGTGACCTTCTACTGCGAGGCGAACAACACGCTCCTGAGCTGCACGGGCTTCAACGCCTACACGCTGCAGCCGCTGAGCTCCAAGGTGTGCGGCGGCGTGTCCTGCAATGGCCAGGACACCTACTGCCCGGCGTTCACCGACGCGCGCGAGTGCTTCTGACACTCGACAGCACCTAGACTTGAGTGCGTCCCCCATCGACGTACAGCTCGGTGCCGTTGACGTAGGCCGCGTCACTCGACGCCATGAACAAGAGGGCACGGGCGAGGTCTTCGGGCTCGCCTACACGGCCGACAGGAATCGCCTGCGCCATCGCGTCGAGCCGTTGTGCGGTCGCTTCGGAGCCGCCAAGCGCGGCCTCCATACCCTCGGTGTGGATCGCACCGGGCGTCACGACGTTCACCCGGATCCTGCGCGGCGCGAGCTCGGCGGCCCACGTGCGCGCAAGTGAGCGGATGGTCGCCTTGGACGCGGCGTAGAGTGTCTCGCCTGGGATTCCCTTGCCGGTGATGACGGAGCCCATGAGCAAGACCGAGCCGCCATCCGCCATCAACGGGAGCGCGCCCTGGACCGTGAAGATGACGCCCTTCACGTTCACGTCGAACACCTCCTGATACGTGCGCTCGTCAATCCCTCCGAGCGCGGCGCCTCGCGAGATGGCGGCGTTCGCGACGACGATGTCGAGCGCTTTGCGCTCCCGCTTTATGTGCTCGAACATTCGCCGGAGGTCCTCCGCCCGCGAGACGTCACCAGGCAGGGGCGTGGCGTTCGGGCCGATCCTCCGGACCGCCACCTCCACCTGCTCACGTCGACGCCCGTTGACGTAGACGTGCGCGCCCTCCTCGGCGAACAGCCTGGCGGTGGCGAAGCCGATGCCACCGTTACTGCCAGTGACGAGCGCTACCTTTCCCGTAAGTCTTCCCATGGGTCCACTGAGTAGCGGCCCGTCACGGGACGCTCCATGCTTTCGCGTCCAGCTCTCTTCATAATACGTCCAATACATGCCCGCCCGGCCGGGTGAGCCGACAGCGCACGAGACAAGACCCCGCATGGACGCCCTGAGCCAGGTGCTGAGCCACGTACGCCTCAAGAACACCGCGTGGTCGTGGTCCGTCGCGAGCGCTCCCTGGGGCTTTTGCTTGCCTCCCGCGAAGCACAGCCTGCGCTTCCACTACGTCGCCAGAGGAAGCTGTTGGCTGTCGAGCGGCGAGGACTCCGCAGCGGTCGCGCTGTCTGGCGGAGAGCTCGCGATCATCTCGCAAGGGCCCCACTCCGTCAGGGACCAGCCGAGCACGCCCGTCACGCCGTTCAGCCAGTTGACGGTGCGGAGCTCGGCCGGGCCCGTGCGCCGCCTCGAATTTGGTGGAGGCGGTGCGCAGTCAACGATGGTCTGCGGCATGTTCGCTGTCGATGAGCGCTTCGACGTGCCCCTCCTGGCAATGCTGCCGTCCGTCGTCCGAATCACGCCCGATGCCGCCGGGGCGGTGCCGTCGTTCCTTCAGAACGTGAAGTTCATCGCGCAGGAAATCGAATCGAACCGTCCCGGCTCCGAGTTGGTGCTGACGCGCATGGCGGACGTCATCTTCATCCAGATCCTTCGTGCGTACATCGAGTCGCTGCCCGAAGGCTCGACGGGGTTTCTCGGTGCGCTGAGAGACAAGTCCATTGCTGCGGCGCTCGGGCTGATGCATCAACGCCCGGAGGAGCCATGGACGGTGCAGAAGCTCGCGAAGGAGGTCGCGCTCTCACGCTCTGGATTCGCGGCTCGATTCGCGAAGCTCGTCGGAGAGCCGCCGCTCGAGTACCTGACCCGGCTGCGCATGCAGCGCGCGGCGGCACTGCTGCGTGAAGGCGCGACGCTCAGCTCGGCCGCGGAGATGACGGGCTACGCGTCGGAGGCGTCGTTCAGCCACGCGTTCCGGCAGTGGGCCGGTGTCACGCCAGGAGCGTATCGCCGCCAGACGCGTGATGGCGGTCCCCCAGGAGACTGAGCCGTCGCCGTCACGGAGCCGCCGCTTCGCTCAGCGCCTTCACGGGGTAGTGCCCCGGTGAGGCGCGGAAGCGGCGCTCCAGCGCGCCGGGCTCGAGCACGCCCTGTTCGAAGAGCCTCAGCAGGAAGGCCTCGTAGGTCCCTCGTCGCGAGGGACCCGCGCGCTTCAGCTCCTCGT
This sequence comes from Corallococcus exiguus, assembly GCF_009909105.1. NCBI lineage: Bacteria > Pseudomonadati > Myxococcota > Myxococcia > Myxococcales > Myxococcaceae > Corallococcus > Corallococcus exiguus. Next base: position 6,732 of record NZ_JAAAPK010000025.1, on the reverse strand, counting down.
AGAGGACGAAGGCCAGGACGTGCAGGCCGTCATCATGGTCGCGGAAGAACTCCGCCCCCGTGAGCGGCCGGCCGTCCCGGGTGCGCAGCAGGCCCTCCCGCTCGCTCACGTAGACGTCGATGGCCTCCGCGCAGTCCTCCTCCGTCAGACCGCGCGCCGTGGTGTAGCCGAACGCAGGGTCATGCTCGCGCACGAGCCGCTGGAAGTAGGGGTCCGCCTCCAACGCGGACAGCTTCGCGTCCAGCGCACCCTCGCGGGCGAACGGTGGATGCAACAGCTCATGCACCGCCGTCTTCACGGTGACATCCGCCGGATAGGTCGCGTCCGTGAGGAAGTTCCACCCCGTCACCCGGATGCCGTGCGGCTGCGCGAACTTCAGGACGTGCGCATTCAACGCTGACACCTGGAGGTCCCGTCCCAGCACCGCTTCATCCCAGCCCACCACGTCGTGCGGCGCCACCCGCTCCGCCAGCACCGCGATGGCCTGCTCCACCTGCGGCAAGTACTCCGCCCGCCAGATGCGCGGGAACTCCACTCGCTTCAGGAACGCCAGCAGGACGCCCAGGTCCTCCCGCACGTCCTCCATCTCCGCGAAGCCGTCCTCCCGCCCATACGACGTGGCCAGGAAGTCCTCACGCATCCGGCGCCACGCGGCGTCATCCGCCACTGTCCGCGTCAGGTCCTCCACCGTGGTGGGCCCCGTGACGGAGAAGACCAGCGTCAGGAACGGCCCCACCATCTTCCCGCCCTGCTTCGCCATCCGCTCGGTGAGGTGCGCGAGCGCCGCCCGCTCCCGTGCGTCCAGCAGCGCGGAGAAGCGCTGGAACTCAGCGGGATAGAAGCGCGTGTAGAACGCGTCGCCGCGCAGCAGGTTCAACAGGCAGAGCGCGTCGTAGGCCTCGGACGGACGCAGCACCCACTGCGTGCGCCCGGAGTCCACTCGGCGCACGGCCGGGACGGGCCGGGAACCCGCGCAGGCGGTCCACATCAGCGCCGCGAACAGGGCCACGGCGCGTCGGAAGAAAGGCGTTTCCAGGGTCATGCCCGGGAGATAGGCCCGCGCACCTGGCGCCGTCTTGGACGAAACCTACCGCGTGGAACCGGATGCACGTCCCGCCAGCCGCCGGTACTCCGCCGGGGTGACGTGCAGGCGGCGGAACTCGCGCGTCAGGTGGCTCTGGTCGCAGTAGCCCGCCTCCAGCGCGATGTTCCCTCAAGCAGGTGCGGAGGAGGCGAGCGCGGGGCTTGAGGCAGCGGCCAAGAAGGAGCGGATGAAGGAGAGGACCCCGCGAGTGGACTGGGCGGAGTTGCTCAGGAGGACGTTGACTTCGACGTGTTCGCCTGCGTGAGGTGTGGAGGCAGGCGGCGGGTCTTGGCGTACGTGAAGGGGGCCCCCGGGGTGCGGGCGATTCTGGAGCACCTGGGCTTGCCCACGGCATGTGCGAGGTTGGCCCCGGCACGAGGGCCACCCCAGGCCGCGTGGTGTTGAGGCTCAAGACAGCCAACAGGCCCAGGCTCCTGCCACGCACCTGATGGGAGCGCGGCCTGGGCAGGCGTGTGCCCCAAGGGGCTCAAGCGGCCTGTCCACCGGCCGGGAGCATCGCTCGGGCGGCCCCGTCAGCGGCCCTCCTCGGCCCCTCTGCATCCTCCCTCCCCCTCAACAGGGCCCCCATCCCTCCTATTCGCTGCTCCCCATGCACCTGACGATGGAGGGCTTCCTCGCGCTGTACTTCGGCGGGCCGCAGGTGGCGTGGAACGAGTACTCCCAGGAGGCCCTCTCCCAGGGGCTCAACCCCCGGAGCGAGTGGGCTTACTCGGGCTGGGCCAGCGCGGCCTTCGCGGAGGCGCTGCGCATCTTCGAGCTGCACGAGCGCCAGGTGGGCATGCTCATCTTCCAGGCGGACGCGCTGCTCTCCTGCGCCATCGTCTCGCACCCCGAGGACTATCGCGCCCTGCACCGGGCCCTGCTCAAGGACTTCTACGGGGATCTGCTCGTGCAGTACGGCTTCCTTGGAGACGTGCCCGTGCTGGGGCTGGGCGTGGAGGATGCACGGGTGAACTCGATGCAGGAGCTGCGGGCCGCCATCGAGCGCATGCGCGCGGACTGGGCGGACTTCATGGGCTTCATGGCCGAGGGCATCATCGGCGCCGAGGTGGTCACCTCCCCCGTCTACGAGGCCGGTCCCTTCCACCTCCAGCGCTTCATCACGGGCCTGTCGCCCTCGGAGGAGAATCACATGGGTGAGGCCATCCTGCGCGGCGACGGCACGGTCGAGTACCTCAAGACCTACCGGCTCTCGGCGGCGCAGACGCGCCGGGCCTACCTGCTCAAGCAGCTCGCGCAGGGGGGCTGGAGCCTGGAGCGCACCGCCGAGCAGCTCAAGACGACCCGGGACGAGCTCATCGTCCGACTGCGCAACGCGGGCTTCGGCTACCTGCTCAAGGAGCACGTCCTCAAGGCGGCCGAGGCCCGGCTCGCGCGGCGCTGAGCGCTACGCCCCGGGCATCTCCTCTGAGGGGCATGGGCTGGGGAAGCGCGGGCTCCGCTCAGAGCCCGAGTTTTCCCCCCTCGCCGTTGATGGCCACGTCGATCCGGTTGAAGGCGTCGAAGTCGATGTTCCGGTTGTGGGTGCCGCGCTCGAGCACCGCGAGGATGGCCTTCCCCGCGGAGTCGCGACCCAGCGCGCCGCGGACGGTGGCCCGGAAGGTGTCCAGGGACCGGGGATCTCCGATGTCGCCTTCCGCGTGGATGAGGATCCGAAGGGCCTGGCTGAGCTTCAGGGCCGCGTCCTCGTTCTTGGCGGACTTGAAGAGGTCGATGACGTCCTGGCCCTTGAGGCCATAGGCGATCGCCGCCTTGGCCAGCACGGCGGGCTCGAACGAATCCATCTTGATCCGGGGATCCGACACCAGCTCCTGGAGCTGCTTCGCGTCGAGGCCCAGTTCTCGCAGCCGCACGAGGTCATCCGGGCCTGTCTTCACCAGCTCCATCGCGTCCTTCTTGCCCAGTCCCGTGGCCTTGATGAGCAGGTCGCGCTGCTCCTCGGAAAGCTTCTTCTTGTCCTTGCCGCCGTCGATGACTTTCGAAACCACGCCGCCAATTCCATTGACCGCGAGGCCCAGGGACTTGAGCAGCAGGCCGGCGCCGGTGCCGACGCCCGGCGCGTACATGCAGAAGTCACCCGCGACCGCGAGCCCCGTTCCTCCCATCTCGAGCCACCGGCCCGGGTTCGACTTGTCGGCCATGGCTGCCTTGTAGTCGAGGCTCATCTGAAGCCCGTCCGCGACCAGCCCCAACGTGGGTGTCAGCTTCTGCGCCCACCCCGTCACGTTGTGGGTGATTCCGCCGCCGGCCGCGGGCGTCCAGCCTGCATGCGTGATGGTGGCAAGCACCCCGGAGGTCAGCTCCAGCCCGCCCTCGGCGAAGGCGGCCGAGTTGCGGATCCCGTCCGCGATCTTTCCATGGGCGAAGGAATCCCCCGCGCCGAAGCCGCTCTGGACCACCCCCATCACGGCGAGTGACTTCATGAACGGGTTCTTGTCACTCCATCCCGTGAGCAGCTTGTAGCGGTGGAAGTCCTGCAGGTCGGGGGCCCCGGTGCTCCGCATGTCGACGACGTCGTACAGGTCCTGGATGCCGGTCCCGAGCAGCGTCAGCGCCGCGGCCCCCTGGAGCGGAGTGAGCAGCGCGGAGGTCTGCTCGGAGAGCAGTGCCTGGGCCTCGGCGCCGTCCGGCGTCTGGGCGTTCCGGGCAATCAACTCCGCCTGCATCCGGGGCATCGCGGGTGCGAGGAATTCGTCGCGCACCTTCTCCTGGAAGCCCTTGCCCTTGCCCTCCTCCAGCGTCTTGAAGAAGGGGTTGCGCTCCGCGGGTTCATGGGCGACACGGCCCAGCCACTGGACCGCCTCTCCCGCGTGTCCAGGGGTCAGCGTCAGCGCCTTGTATCCGTCATAGAGCCGGGTGGCGGCCTTCTTGTTCCCACCTGCTCCGGCGGCCTCCAGCGCCCCGTGGTTGCGGTCCAGCACTCCGGCCAGATCGTCGGAGGCCGTGCGGACCGCGGCGTAGACGTCCGCGTGCTTCTCCCGGAACGCCTGCGTATAGGAGGTGACCTGCTCGTCCGTGAGGGCCTGTCCGAACTGGGCGAGGTCGGTCTGCAGGCGGGTATCCATCTCCGCCGCCTTCTTCTGCGCATCCTCCAGCTTGTCCTTGGATCGGTCGACCTGCTGGAGCCGCACCTCCGTCATTTCGGCGGCGGCCTTGGGCCTGGTGGTGTCCAGCACCTTCATTGTCGGGTCGATGAGCGCACCATGGCCGCTCTTCGCCAGGAACTCGAACAGCTCCGCGACCTTGCCCGCGTCCTTCGTGTCCGGCACCGCCTGCGCGAGTCGCGCGCCAAGCTGCTCCCGGCCCGCGGGGGTGGCCGCCTCGGCGACCGTGGTGAGCCGCGTGAGCATGTCGACGGCCTTGAGGTCAGCACCGAAGGACTTGAAGGGAGTGCCGTGCAGGGCCCGGTCCGTCAGCTCGGCGGTCACCTTCTTCAGCGTTTCATCCGAGGAACGGATCAGCGCGTCCACGTAGGCTGGATCATTCGGGTGCTTCTTCACCAACTCGGTCAAGGTCTTGGTCGCCTTGGCGGCGCCGTCGTCCCGATAGGCATTCGCGACCTTGCCGGCGTCCTGCTGGGCCTGCTCCGGAGAGGCCGCCGCCGCGGGCGGGGGTGGCAGTCCGGAAAGCGCGTTGAAGCGGGTCGCGGGCTGCTCGAAGCGGTCCACCGGCGCCGCGGGCCGGGCCGGAGGTGGGGGCGGAGGCGGGGCGCTCTCGGCGGATGCAACGGGTTGCGAGATGGGCCGGTCGAACTTGATGGAGAACATGGCGGGCCTTTATGGGGGAAGAGAGCTCTGTCCGGATTGTCGTCGCCAGCGACTTTGAGTTGAGTTGGGTGTGAACGAATTTCATGCGAGGAAATTTCGCGCGGTCGAGCGTCGCAATTGCTTGCAATTCGTGCCTGCAGCGGTCAGCCGCCGCTCCGTTTCCCCTTCGAGGCATTCACGACGCGCGGCAGAATGTCCACGACCTCCAGGTCTGGAACGCGCAATGGAATAGCTGGACAACTCCCATTTCTGGGACCCCACCATCGGACGGAGCGCCATCGGGTCCGGAGCCTGTAGCAGCGCGGGTGCGAAGACCCCAAGCTGCACGTTCACCCTCAATGCGGCCAGCTCCGTGACGGCGAACATCCAGGAGTCATTCATCCGAAGGCGCGGCGGTGGCCAGTTCGCGGTGGAGCGGACAGCCCTGGATGCGCGCGATGACGCGCTGAAATGGCGGTGGTGCGCTGAATCCTCAGATGAGGCGCACCCGAGGGTCCCCGGCGTCCTGGAGCAGGGAGAAGCCGGCGCGGTAGCGCTCCTGGATGTCGGGGACGGAGGTTCCACCGGCCGGGAGCATCGCTCGGGCGGCCCCGTCAGCGGCCCTCCTCGGCCCCTCTGCATCCTCCCTCCTCCTCAACAGGGCCCCCATCCCTCCTATTCGCCAAGTCAATCACTTGGTTCCTAAGGCAGCGGCCGGCGGCTGCCCCGTCGGAGAAGGTAACCTTGAGAAGAACGGCGACTTGTGTCCTGTGTGTCGGAATCTGGACAAGCGCTTTGGTGCTCTGCAGTCATTGGCGGCAAAAGCTTGAACCACCGGAACCGACTATTGTGAGGAGTGACAATGGACTGGAGTCGTTATGGCAATCCCGAAATGGTTAACTGGGAGGGGCGGGGGTATTTTGCATATCCTGAGGTAATGACCATGCCTCTCAAAGGGGAAGGTGAAAGGCTGCCTCAGGAGGGCGACTACTTTCAGTGGCTGGAAGCCTTGAGGCGGGCAAAGCTTGGCGATTTCAGTCAAATGCCGGAGCTCGTCGAGTTGGGCAGTGGCGACACGCACCCTGTAAACCGACGCCTATGCGCTGAGCTTCTTGGCGATGCCGGACCGGCTTCTACTGTCGACACTATCGCAGAACGACTCGCATCCGAAGAAGTGGGCCTTGAGCTGACGCTGGCCTGGGGGGCAGTGCTCACGCGGCGAGGAAAGTTGGCCGATGTACCAATTGTTCTCGCTGCATTCGAACGGGTCGCGACTATCAGCGATGCCGAGATCCTGCCGGTGCATATCTCGGGTTGCTTGGAGACGGAATACGAGCTCTCCGACCACCAGGACTATGATTCGCTCGATAGCTATCGCAACGCGGTGCTGAACAGATGCGCCGAGCTGGCAGATAGATTCGGTACAGACCAAGTATGTGTGGACGGCGGTGAGCAGTTGAGTGTCATCGGCTTAGCCCATCGGATATTGCGGCGCCTGCGTGAACCCTACTTTCCATTCGAGTTGCGACGGCGCTTCGAGTGTGCTGCCGGCATCGATTGTTCTTCGTTCTACCTTGATCGGACGTTTAGACCTATGCAGGCGTCAGCACTTCTGGAGGCTTTTCTCGAAGACTCTCATGCTACCTGGTTCAAAAGCGGCGTCCGTTATTTCTTCGGGCACCGCATTCCGGATTAGGAAACCGATTCGCTTCCAGGAACAGGAGCGCGAGCGCTCCACGATACCAGCAAGAAGTAACTGACCCCACTGGCTCTCCGCGGCGGCCGGAACCTGTCAACGCGGATGTGAAGTTGCCCCGGTTCCGCAGAGCGTTCCGCGCTTTCGCCCTCAAGCGGCAGCGCGGTGCTTCTTCTCGTAACCAG
>NZ_JAAAPK010000024.1 GCF_009909105.1 Corallococcus exiguus | reverse complement strand
ACGGGGCGGCGCAAGGACCTCATCATCCTGCGAGGGCGCAACCACTACCCGCAGGACCTGGAGGCGACGGTGGAGGGGGCACACCCGGCGCTGAGGCCCGGGGGCGGCGCGGTGTTCTCGGTGGAAGTGGGGGGCGAGGAGCGCGCGGTTGTCGTGCAAGAAATCGACGTGCGACGGCTGGGCGGACTGCGTGAGCAGCTGGCGGCGGCGGATGCGGCGGTGGGCACCATCCGTCAGAGGCTGGCGGAGTCGCACGAGGTGCAGGCGCACGCGGTGGTGCTCATCGAGCCGGGCAGCCTGCCCAAGACGTCCAGCGGCAAGGTGCAGCGGCACGCGTGCCGAGCAGCCTTCCTCGCGGGGACATTGCAGGAGGTGACCGCGTGGCGGGCCGAGGGCTCTCAATCTTCCAATGCACGCCCATCGCCGGCCGAGGCTCCCCTGCCCGCTGGGCCGAAGGCGGAAGCGTCGCTGCCTGAGAAGCCGGACGCGGAAGCACTGGTCGCATGGCTGCGAGACGTCGTTGCCCGGCACGTGCGCATGAACCGTGAGGACATCGACGTCGATGCTCCGGTGACTCGCTATGGGCTGGACTCGTTGGGCGCGGTGGAGCTGGCGCACGAAGTGGGCGCCGGCACCGGGCTGACGGTGCCCATGGAATGGCTGCTCCAGGGGCCGAGCATCACGTCCCTGGCTCACAGGCTGGCCTCCCTCCGTGACGCGGCGGGCCCCGCGCCTCTTCGCAGAAACATGGGCGGCGACCGCGAGGCGTCCTCCTCGCAGGCCCGGTTGTTCTTCCTGTCCCGGTACGCCCCCGGCGACGTGTCCTACAACCTTCCCGCCGCCGTGCGCCTGGAGGGCGAACTGGATGTGGCCGCGCTGGAGGGCAGCCTCGTGGCGCTCGCGGCCCGGCATGAAGGACTGCGGACCTCCTTCCGCGAGGCCCCGGGGCAGCCCCGACAGGTCATCGCGCCGGACGCATCCCTGCCGCTGGCGCGCGTGTCACTGGAGTCCCTGCCCGCCAACGCCCGCGAAGCCGAAGCGCTCTGCCTGGCCCGCGAAGAGGCCCGCCGCCCGTTCGACCTGGAGCTCGGACCGCTGGTGCGCGCCACGCTCCTCACGCTGGATGCGCGGACCCATGTGCTGGTGCTCGTCATGCACCATGCCGTGTCGGACGCCACGTCCATGGCGGTGCTGGTGCGTGAGGTCTCCGCCCTCTACTCGGCACTGCGCGAAGGCCGCCCGTCGCCCCTGCCCGCCCTGCCCCTCGACTACGCCGACGCCGCCGACTGGCAGCGGGACGCGTTGGACGGCACCGCGCTGGAGTCGCACCTGGACTACTGGCGGACGCAGCTCGCCGGTGCTCCCCAGTTGCTGGAGCTGGCCACGGATCGGTCGCGTCCCTCGCGGCGTGGGTCCGCGGGCGCTCGGGTGCCGGTGGTGCTGGAAGCGGGCCTCGCGAAATCGGTCCGGACGCTGGCGGAGCGTGAAGGCGTCACGCCGTTCATGGTCCTGCTCGCGGCCTTCCAGACCGTGCTCGCCCGCCGCGCGGGCCAGGACGACATCAGCGTGGGCACGGCCATCGCGGGCCGTCAGCGCGCGGAGTTCCAGGGGCTCGTCGGCCTCTTCGTCAACTCGCTGGTCCTTCGCACGCGACTGTCGGGGGCTCCTTCGTTCCGGGAGCTCCTGGCCCGCGTGCGGGAGACGGCGCTGGGCGCGTACGCGCACCAGGATGTGCCCTTCGAGCGGGTGGTCGAGGCGCTCCGGCCTCCTCGTGAACTGGGGCACACGCCGCTGTTCCAGGTGATGTTCAACCTCCAGGGCGCACGCGTGGACGCGCCCGTCCTGCAGGGGCTCCAGTCCCGGCTCCTGGACGTGCACACCGGCACGTCCATGTTCGACCTCACGCTGTCGCTCGCGGAGCCCCCCCAGGGCTTCGAGGGCTGGCTGGAGTACTCCACGGAGCTGTTCGACGCCGGCACCGTGGCGCGGCTGGCCGGTCACTTCCGCGTGCTGCTGGAGGCCGCCATCGCGGCCCCGGAGACCTCCATCCACGAGCTGCCCTGGATGACGGACGCGGAGCGCCACCAGGTGCTCACCGCGTGGAACGACACGGCCCGGGACTACCCCTCCGGCAGCACCCTCCCCGAGCAGTTCGCGCTCCAGGTCGCCCGGACTCCGGACGCCATCGCCGTGGAGGACGGGGATCTTCGCCTGACGTACGCGCAGCTGGAGGCGCGGGCCAATCCGCTCGCGCACTTCCTCCGCGCTCGGGGCGTGGGCCCGGACGTGCCGGTGGCGGTGTGCATGGAGCGCTCCGTGGACTTCGTCGTCTCGGTGCTCGCCATCCTCAAGGCGGGCGGCGCCTATGTGCCGCTGGATGCGTCGTACCCCGCGCAGCGGCTGGCGTTCATGATGGAGGACGCCCGGCCCCGGATGCTGCTCACCACGCGCGCGCTGCGTGAGCGGCTGCACGTGCCCGACGCGACCCTGGCCTGCTTCTTCGTGGACGCGCTGTCGCTCGATGATCAGCCTGTCACCGCGCCGGAAGTCACCGTGGGGCCTCGCAACCTGGCCTACGTCATCTTCACCTCCGGTAGTTCCGGTCGTCCCAAGGGGGTGGCCTCCGAGCACCGTGGCGTGCTGCGCCTCGTGCACGCCGAGCCCTACTCGCGCGTCGGTCAGCGCGAAACGGGCATGCTCTTCGCGCCGTTGTCCTTCGACGGCTCCGTGATGGAGCTGTGGACGATGCTGCTGCACGGCGGCCGGCTGGTCATCTTCCCCGGCAAGGTCCCCGCCGGAGACATGGACACGCTCGCGCGCGTGGTGGAGCGCCACGCGGTCAGCTTCGCCCACCTGACGTCGGGGCTCTTCTCGCAGTTGGTGGAGCACCGGCTGGACATCCTCGGACGGCTGCGCGCAGTGCACGTGGCGGGCGACGTCATCTCCGCCCCGCATGTGCGCCGCGCGGTGGAGTTCCTGGGCCGGACCGTCATCAACGCCTACGGCCCCAGTGAATGCTCCGTGGCCGCCTCGTTCTTCACGGTGGAGCGGCCAGAGCAGGCGGGCGCGTCGGTGCCCATTGGCGCGCCGCTCGCGAACACCACGGCGTACGTGCTGGACGCGCGGCTCCAGCCGGTGCCGGTGGGCGTGCCGGGGGAGCTGTTCCTCGGCGGGGATGGCGTGGTCCGGGGCTACGTGTCGCGGCCGGACCTCACGGCGGAGCGCTTCGTGCCGGATACGTACGGCGCGCAGCCTGGCGCACGGCTGTACCGCACGGGCGACCGGGTCCGCTGGCGCGCGGATGGGACGCTGGACTTCCTGGGCCGCACGGACCACCAGGTGAAGGTGCGCGGCTTCCGCATCGAGATTCCGGAAGTGGAAGCCGCCCTGCGCGAGCTGCCCGAAGTGCACGAGGCCGCGGCGGTGGTGCGCGAGGACGTCCCCGGCGACAAGCGGCTCGTCGCCTACGCGATGCCGCGCCCAGGTCAGGTGCTGGAGCCCACGCAGCTGCGAGAGGCCCTGCGCCGCAAGCTCCCCGACTACATGGTGCCGTCGCTGTTCGTGGCGCTGCCCACCCTGCCCCTGAACCCCAGCGGCAAGGTGGACCGCAAGGCCCTGCCCGCTCCGGACTCGGAGGCCACCGGCCGGCGTGAGCGCTACGTGGCGCCCTCCCATCCACTGGAGGAGCGGATCGCCTCCACGTGGTCCCGCGAGCTGGGGGCCGACCGGGTGGGCACGCAGGACCACCTGTTCAACGACCTGGGCGGCACGTCGCTGTCCGTGATGCGGCTCGCCTCGCGCTTGAAGGAGACGCTGGGCCGCGATGTGCCTGTGGTCTGGTTGTTCGAACACCCCACGGTGGAGTCGCTCGCCCAGCGGCTGGAGAACGAGTCGCAGGGATCACCCGCGCCGTCGCCCACCGCGCCCGGCCACCGTCCGCGCGAGGCGTCGAAGCCTGGCGCCTCCGGGTCCATCGCCATCGTCGGCATGGCGGGCCGTTTCCCCGGCGCGGGAACGGTGGAGGCGTTCTGGCGGAACCTGCGCGAGGGCGTGGAGTCCATCACGCGCTTCTCCCCCGAGGAGCTGGAGCACCTGCCCTCGCTGCCGGAGGGGTTCGAGCTCTGGTACCACCCGGCGTTCGTTCCCGCCGCCGGTGTCCTGGAAGACGTGGAGGGGTTCGACCACGCGTTCTTCGACATGTCCCTGCGCGAGGCGCAGTTCACGGATCCGCAGCAACGGCTCTTCCTCCAGACGGCGTGGGCCGCGCTGGAGGACGCGGGCGTCAATCCGGAGCGCTACCCCGGCGCCATCTCGCTGTACGCGGGCGCCGCGGCCTCTGGATACGCGGAGGCCGTGCGGCAGGCGATGCCGCTGGACGCGGCGTCCTTCTTCGAGCTGAACGGCACCGCCACCCACGAGAGCCTGCCGACGAAGGCGTCCTTCAAGCTGGGGCTCACGGGTGAGAGCACGTTGCTCTACACCGCGTGCTCCACGGGCCTGGTGGCCGTGCACCTGGCCTGTCAGAGCCTGCGGACGGGTCAGTCCGACGTGGCGCTCGCGGGGGCCTCGCGGCTGTCGCTGCCGCAGCGCACGGGCTACGTGGCGCAGGAGGGCCTCATCTTCTCACCGGACGGACACTGCCGTGCGTTCGACGCTCGGGCACAGGGGACGCTGCCCGGGAACGGCGTGGGTACGGTGGTGCTCAAGCGTCTGGAGGACGCGGTACGGGATGGGGACGCCATCTACGCCGTCATCCGGGGCTCGGCGCTCAACAACGATGGCAAGAACAAGTCCGGCTTCACCGCGCCCAGCGTGCAGGGACAGGCAGCGGTGGTGTCCCAGGCGTTGGCCAACGCAGGCGTGGCACCGGAGGCCGTGGGCTACGTGGAGGCCCATGGCACCGCGACGCCGCTGGGGGATCCGATTGAAGTGGCGGCGCTGACCCGCGCGTACGGCCTGGGCGTGGAGCACCGGGGACGCATCGCGCTGGCGTCGCTGAAGACGAACGTGGGGCACCTGGACACGGCCGCGGGACTGGCGGGCCTGATGAAGGCTGCGCTGTCGCTGCACCACGGTGAGATTCCCCCCAGCCTCCACTTCGAGAAGGCCAACCCGCAGATCGACTTCGACGCGGGGCCGTTCTTCGTCAACACCACCCTGCGGTCGTGGCCCCGAGGCGAGACGCCTCGCTTCGCCGCGGTCAGCTCCTTCGGCATTGGTGGCACCAATGCCCACGCCATCCTCGAGGAAGCTCCCATGCGGCAGAGTGGTTCGACCACGCGTTCCCACCAGCTCGTCGTGCTGTCCGCGCGCTCGCCGGAGGCTCTGGAGGCGGCGGCGCGGCGGTTGGAGGCGACGGGCGTCGGGGACTCGGCGCTGGCGGATCTGGCGTTCACGCACGCCGTGGGTCGCAAGGCGTTCGAGTACCGCCGCGCGGTGGTGGTGACGGGCGCGGAGGACCTGGTGCGGCAGCTCCAGAAGCCGGTGACGCTGGCGAAGAGCCCGGGCAAGGCGCCGCGCGTGGCGTTCGTGTTCTCCGGGCAGGGTTCGCAGCGGCTGGCCATGGGGCGTGAGCTGGCGGAGGCGTCTCCCCTGTTCCGCGCGCACCTGGACGCGTGCCTCGCGTTGCTGGACGCGCCGCTGCGGGCGCGGGTGTCGGCAGTGCTGGCGCCCGAGGCCGATGCTTCGGCGGACCTCGCGGACACGCGCGTGGCGCTGCCCGCGTTGTTCAGCGTGCAGGTGGCACTGGCTCGGATGTGGCGGGACCTGGGCGTCACGCCGTCCGCGGTGATGGGTCACAGCTTCGGTGAGTACGCGGCGGCGTGCATCGCGGGGGCGCTGTCGGTCGAGGACGGGATGCGCCTCGCGGTGGCTCGCGGGGAGCTGATGCACCGGATGCCGCCGGGCGCGATGCTCGCGGTGGCCCTGCCCGTGGAGCGCGTGCAGCCGTTGCTGTCGGGCCGGCTGTCGGTGGCGGCGGTGAACGCTCCGGACCGCTGCGTGGTGTCCGGGCCGGTGGAGGAAGTGGAGCGGCTGGAGGCCGAGCTGAAGGCCCAGAAGGCCGGTGCGGTGCGCATGCCCGCGCCGCACGCGTTCCACTCCGCGGACGTGGAGCCGTTGATGCCGGAGCTGGCGCGCGTGGTGGGCGCACTTCGCTGGTCGGAGACAGCGGTGCCGTACGTGTCCAGCCTCACGGGGGCGCTGGCCAGGCCGGGAGAGCTCTCGGCGCCGGACTACTGGACGGAGCAGATGCGCCAGCCGGTGCGCTTCACCCGCGCGGTGGAGGCGCTCCAGGCGGAAGGCTGCACGGTGTTGCTGGAGGTGGGACCGGGACAGGACGTGACGCCGCTGGTGCGCGCGAACCTGGCCCGGCCCGAAGGCGGCGGATCCCCCGTCCTCGCGCTGGCGTCGCTGCGGGTGGGCGGGAAGACGACGGAGCAGATGGGCTGGCTCCAGGCCGTGGGCGAGCTGTGGACCGCGGGTGTGCTTGTGGACTGGAGCGCGTTCTACGCGCACGAGCAGCGCCTGCGGCTGCATCTGCCCACGTATGCGTTCCAGACCAAGGCGGTCTGGGTGCAGCCGAGAGCACGCGCCACGACGTCTCCGTTCGCGCCTCCCTCGGGAGGCTCCATCCGGACGCCGCAGGCTCCGGCAGTGGCCCCGGCAGTGCACACTGAGCGTGCGCCCGAAGTGTCTTCCGATGTAGCCCTGGTCACCGCGTCGGTCCGTGCCCCCCAGACCGTGTCCGCGATGACGGCCACGGTTTCGGTCCGTGCTCCTCAAGCCGCGTCCGCGATGACGGCTTCGAACGGAACTGCTCAGTACGGGTCCGTGACGACGGCTCCGGTCAGCGCTCCTCAGCCCGCGTCATCGACGATGGACCTGGCGGGTGCTCCCCGGAGCGCGTCAGCGATGACGGATCCGGCCGGCGTCCCACAGGCTGCGTTCGCGATGGCGGCCGGGGATCCGGTGCACGGGATGCGTCCGGAGGTTGATGCGTCCTCGCACAGGTCGGCTGTGCCCACGGATGCGGAACCTGTCCCAGCCCTCGCGTCCCCTCCCCCTCCCGGTCGCGACGACGCGCCTCGTGGAGACATCGAGGAGCGCGTGGCCGCGTTGTGGCGCGACCGTCTGGGCCTGGAGTTCGTGGGCCGCCATGACGACTTCCTGGAGCTCGGAGGCAACTCGCTGACGGCCGCGCAGCTGCTCAATCAGCTCCGTGATGCCTTCGGCGTGAACCTGCCGCTGGCCGCCCTCTTCGAAGCGCCCACCGTCGCTGGCATCGCGGGACGCCTGGAGCCCCTGCTGCTCCAGGCGCCCCAGGTCGCCGTCTCCACGGAGCTTCCGCTCGTGCCGCTGCCTCGCGACGGTAGCGAGCTGCCGTTGTCCTTCGTGCAGGAGCGCGTCTGGCGCCTGGAGCAGCACCTGCCCGGGCTGTCCGCGTACAACCTCCCGTTCGTCCTGCGGCTCGAAGGCGACCTGGACGCGGACGTGATGGAGCGCGGCATCCAGGAGGTCGTCCAACGCCACGAAGCGCTGCGCACGACCTACGACACCGTGGACGGCCGCCCCGTGCAGCGCTTCCACGCGCACATGCGAGTCCCGCTCACCCGCGTGGAGCTGCGCGGCCCGATGGAGACGCGCGAACCGGAGGCGCTGCGGCTCGCCCGTGAGGACGCCGCGAAGCCGTTCGACCTGGTCCACGGCCCCGTGCTGCGCACCACCTTGGTTCGACTGGACGCGAAGCGGCACCTGCTGATCTCCAGCATCCACCACATCGTCAGCGACACGATGTCCATCGCCCTGCTCGTCCAGGAGCTGGGCCAGCTCTACGACGCCTTCGTCCAGGGCAAGCCGTCTCCACTCAAGCCACTGCCCCTCCAGTACGCGGACTTCGGTGCATGGCAGCGCCGTGGCATCACGAGCGGCCGTCTGGCCGAGCAGGACCAGGGCTGGCGGCAGCGGTTGTCCGGCATGCCGCGCCGGTTGGATCTGCCCACGGACCGTCCCCGCTCCAACGAGCCGATCATCTCCTCCCAGCGCATGACGTTGGACTTCCCGCCCGCGCTCGCCCACGAACTGGTGGCCTTCACGCGTCGCGAGGGCTTCACCGGCTACATGACGGTGCTCGCCGCGTGGCAGACGCTGCTGCACCGCTACTCCGGCCAGACGGACGTCGTCGTCGGCACGCCCATCGCCAACCGCACGCGGCCGGAGCTGATGCCGCTCATCGGCTACGTGGCGCACTCCGAGGCGTTCCGTACGCGCTTCACCGAAGGTCTCACGTTCCGCGAGCTGCTGGCCCAGGTGCGAGGCGAGGTCGCGGACGCGCAGACGCGCCCGGACGTGCCCTTCGAGTACCTGGTGGAGGCACTCATCCCGGGCCATGACATCGGCCGGGGGCGCATGACGGACTCCGTGTTCGTCTACCACACGGGCGTGAGTTCCTCGGAGACGCTGGAGCTCATCGGCCTGCGCGCCACGTTGGTGGAAGTGCCGGGCACGCCCGTGCAGTGGGGCTCCACCCTCAGCGCGCTCACCCTGGTCCTCTTCGAGTCCCCCACCCGCGTCCACGGCGCGCTGGAGTACGCGTCGGACCTGTTCGACGCCGCCACGACGGCGCGGCTGATGGAGCACTTCCAGGTGCTGCTCGGCGCCGCGCTCGCGAACCCCGACACGCAGGTGGCGCACCTGCCGCTCGCCACCGATGACGAGCGCCGCGCCTGGCCCACGCCTCGCGCCACGCCGGGGCTGGTCCCTGTCCCCACCGCACTCGCGGAGCGGCGCGCGCGCAACGCTGGCGCCACCGCCCTGTCGCAGGGGGAGACGCACTGGACCTGGGCGGAACTGGGCGCTCGCGCGGATGCGCTGGCCGCGAGGTTGAAGGCGCTGGGCGTGAAGGCTGGAACACCGGTGGCCGTGTGCCTGCGCACGTCGCCGGAGAAGCTGGCCGCGCTGTGGGCCGTGCTGGGCGCGGGCGGCGCGTGCGTCGCCCTGGGCCCGTCCGACCTGAGCCACCTGCCCGTGTACGCGCTCGAAGGCGCCCCGGTGCCGGTGCTCGTCACCACGCGCGCGCTGGTGGCGTCCGTGCGCGTGGACGCGGCGCGCGTCGTCTACGTGGAGGACGTGACAGTCACAGCCGAGGCTCCCGCCACCGCCGCGCACGCGGAGCCGCACGCCCTGGCGTGGCTGCTGCCCACGGGCCGAGGCCAGCCCGCGTGGGCCCTGGGCCACCGGGAGCTGGCGGAGTTCTTCACGGGCCTGGACACGCGCCTGTCGCCCCCGGACTGCTGCGCGTGGCTGGCCGCGAGCGAGCCGTCCTCCGACCGTCCGGAGCTGGAGGCCCTGTGGGCGCTTACGCGCGGCCTGCGGGTGGTGTTCCCGCCGGAGCGGATCACCGCTCGGCTGGTGGGCCTGGGCAATGGGGGGCCTCGCGCGAAGGCGATGGACCTGAGCCTCATCTACTTCGCCAACGACGAAGACACGCTCCAGGGTCCCAAGTACGAGCTGCTGCTGGAGGGCGCGAAGTTCGCGGACGCGAATGGCTTCTCCGCGGTGTGGACCCCGGAGCGGCACTTCCACTCGTTCGGCGGTCTGTATCCACAGCCGGCCGTGGTGGCGGCGGGCCTGGCCACCGTCACGAAGAACCTGCGCCTGCGCTCCGGCAGCGTGGTGTTGCCGCTGCATGATCCGCTGCTCATCGCGGAGCAGTGGTCCGTGGTGGACAACCTGTCCCAGGGCCGCGTGGGCCTGTCCGTGGCCACGGGCTGGCACACGCAGGACTTCACCTTCGCGCCGGCCAACTACGAGAAGCGGCGCGACATCCTGCTGGAGAAGCTGTCCACGCTGCGCGCCCTGTGGCGAGGCGAGCGCTTCAAGCGTCCCGCGGGCGCTGGCAGCACGGCGGAGGTCGGTCTGCGCCCGAAGCCGGTGCAGAAGGAGCTGCCGGTGTGGCTCACCGCCACGGGCAACCCGGAGACGTTCCGGATGGCGGGCGAGCTGGGCGCGGGCGTGCTCACGGGCCTGATGTCGCACACGCTGGAGGAGCTGAAGCAGAAGGTGGCGCTGTACCGCGACGCGTGGCGCCGCAATGGGCACCCGGGCCGAGGCCACATCACCTGCATGCTGCACACGTACCTGGGCGACGAGGAACAGGAGGTGCTGCGCACGGTGCGCCAGCCCCTGCTGTCGTACTTCCGCAGCTCGGTGGACATCAGCACGTCGCTGCTCCAGGCGCAGGGCATCACCGACGTCCAGAAGCTGTCTCCGGATGACATCAACGCGGTGCTGGAGCGCACCTTCGAGAACCACGCGAAGAACACCGGCCTGCTGGGCACGGTGGACAGCGCGCTGCGGCGGCTGCGCGACGTGCGCGCGGCCGACGTGGACGAGGTGGCGGCGCTCATCGACTTCGGCCTCGACACCCCGGTGGTGTTGGAGGGCCTGCGCCGGCTCGCGACCGTGCGTGAGCGCATGGACGCGGAGGCCGCTGCCCACCAGGAGCAGGTGCTGGTGGAGGCCGAGGCGGGCGTGGAGGGACTGCTGGAGCTGGCGCGCCAGTCCGGCGCGGTGCTGCTGCACACGTCGGCTCGACTGGCGCGTTCGCTCAGCGAGCTGCCCGGCGCGCGTGAGTCGCTGTCGCGCGTGGGTGCGCTGGTGTTGGAGGGCGCGTCGGTGGAGCTGGGCTCGGCGCTGCACCGGGCCGCGGGCGTGGAGGTGTGGCTGTCCGGTGACGCCCAGGAAGGCGCGCTGCTGCCGCGCACGTTGGCGGAGCGCATCCCCGCGAACCTCCAGGCCTGGGTGCTGGACGCGGCCGGTCAGCCCGTGCCCGTGGGCGTGGTGGGTGAGCTGGCCCTCGCGGGCGCGGGGCTCCCGTCCGCACTGTGGCGCGCGGGTGATGAAGAGCACCGCCGCCTGGTGCCGCACCCTCGCGAGGCTTCCGCGAAGCTGTTCCGCACCGGCCGTCATGCCCGCCTGCGCGGGGATGGCCGGTTGGAACCGGTGGCCTCGCCGTCGCGGCTCCCGCCTCCGCCCGTGGCGCGTCCCGCCGTCGTGGAAGCGCCGCGTCCCGTGGCGCCCGCCGCACCGGCGGTGGTGAACATGAGCCCACCGCCCATCCCGCGCGTGAGCCGGGATCAGCCGCTGCCCCTGTCCTTCGCTCAGCAGCGCCTCTGGTACCTCCAGCAGATGGAGCCCACGAGCAGCGCGTACAACAACCCGGCCATCTTCCGGCTCAAGGGAGAGCTGGACAGGGCCGCGCTCCAGGCCGCGCTGGACGCGATGGTGGTCCGCCACGAGGTGCTGCGCACCACCTACGCCCTGGAGGGGGACCACGCGGTGCAGGTCATCCACCCGCCCCGGGGCCTGCCGCTCCAGCACTGGGACGTGCCCGGCGACACGCCGGAGGCGCGCGAGGCGGCGATGCGCGCGTTCTGCCAGGACGCCGTGCGCCAGCCGTTCGACCTGGAGCAGGAGGTCTTGCGCGCGGCGCTGATCCGCCTGGGGACCCAGGAGCACGTGCTGCTCGTCACCTTCCACCATGCGGTGTCCGACGCGTGGTGCACCCTGGTCATCGCGCAGGAGTTGACGGTGAACTACACGGCCTTCCGCGCGGGCCAGCCCTCTCCGCTCCCGGAGCTGCCGGTGCAGTACGCGGACTACGCCGTGTGGCAGCGCGCGTGGCTGGACGGCGGTGTGATGGAGAAGCAGGTGGCCTGGTGGAAGGACCACCTGACCGGCGCGCCTCCGCTGGAGCTGCCCACGGACCGGCCTCGCCCGGCGGTCATGTCCTCCGCGGGCGCGCGGCACACCTTCCTCCTGCCGACGGCGGTGTCCGCGCCGCTGCTGGCGCTGGGCCGCAAGCACGGCGCTACGTCGTTCATGGTGCTGATGGCCCTCTTCCAGACGGCGCTGTCGCGCTACTCGGGACAGGACGACTTCGTGGTGGGCACGCCCATCGCGGGCCGCACGCGCCCGGAGCTCGAATGGCTGATGGGGTGCTTCATCAACACCCTGCCCTTCCGCTCGAGGCTGTCTGGCCAGCCGTCCTTCGTGGAGCTGCTGGGCCGCGTGCGCACCCAGGCCCTGGAGGCCTACGCGCACCAGGACGCTCCCTTCGAGCGCGTGCTGGATTCGCTGGAGCTGCCGCGCGACCTGAGCCGCACGCCGCTGTTCCAGGTGAGCATCAACGTGGTGAACATGCCGGAGGTCCAGGGGCGGCTGTCGTCGCTGGAGCTGACCCCGGTGGAAGTGCCGACCGGCACGGCGAAGTTCGACCTGGGCATGGAGGTCGTGGAGGTCAAGGACGGCTTCAACTGCGGCATGGAGTACGCCACCGCCCTCTTCGACGCGGCCACCATGGAGCGCCTGGCCCGGCACATGGTGAGTCTGGCGCGCGAGGTGGTGGCCCATCCCCAGACGCCCGTTGCCCTGCTGCCGCTCATGGACGCGGCGGAGCGCCAGCGGGTGCTGGTGGAGTGGAACGACACCTTCCAGGACTTCCCCCAGGACGCGCGCATCCCGGACCTCTTCGCCCGGCAGGCCGCGGCGAGGCCGGACGCGGTCGCGGTGGAGTCCGGCGGCGAGCGCCTGACGTACGCGCAGCTCGATGCGCGGGCGAACCAGTGGGCGCACGTGTTGCGTGAGCACGGCGTGGGCCCGGACGTGCTGGTGGCGGTGTGCCTGGAGCGCTCTCTGGATCTCGTCGTCGCGCTGCTCGCCGCCGTGAAGGCGGGGGGCGCGTACCTGCCGTTGGATCCCAGCTACCCGGCGCCTCGGCTGGCCGCGATGCTGGAGGACGCGCCCGCGAAGGTGCTGCTCACCACTCGAGCCCTGCGCGCGGCGGTGCCCCTGCCGCTGGAGCTGCCGTCCGTCTTCGTGGAGGAGCTAGCCGCCCGGGATCTGCCCACGGCGCCGGTGGTGGCGGGCGCGGACTCGCGCCATCTGGCCTACGTGGACTTCACCTCCGGCAGCACCGGGCGCCCCAAGGGCGTCGCGGTGGATCACCGCGCGGTGATGCGCCTGCTGCACCACCCGGCGTTCGCGCGCATGAGCGCGAACGAGACGTTCCTCCAGCTGGCGCCCATCTCCTTCGACCCGGTGACGCTGGAGATCTGGGGACCGCTGCTGCACGGCGGACGGCTGGTGATGTTCCCGCCCACGTCGCCGTCGGACCTGGACGTGCTGGCCCAGGTCATCCAGCGCCATGGCGTCACCTCGATGATGCTCACCGCGGGCCTCTTCACGCAGGTCGCGGACCTGAAGCCGGAGGCCCTGACGGGCGTGCGCCAGCTGCTGGTGGGCGGCGACGTCGTCTCCCCGCCGCACGTGCGCAAGGTGCTGGAGGCGCATCCGGGCCTCGTCGTGACCGCGGGTTACGGCCCGACGGAGGCGACGCTCATCTCCGCCACGCACGTGATGACGGAAGCGGCGCGCGTGGACGCCCCCGTGCCCCTGGGCCGGCCCATCGCGAGGACGGACCTGTACGTGCTGGACGCGCGCGGACAGCCGGTGCCCCCGGGCATCCCCGGCGAACTGCACATCGGCGGCGAGGGCCTGGCGCGCGGCTACATCTCCCGGCCGGACCTCACCGCGGAGCGCTTCATTCCGCATCCCTTCTCCTCGCGGCCCGGTGAGCGCCTCTACCGCACGGGCGACCTGACCCGGTGGCGCGCGGATGGGACGCTGGACTTCCTGGGCCGCACGGACCACCAGGTGAAGGTGCGCGGCTTCCGCATCGAACTGTCGGAGGTCGAGTCCGCGCTGGGTGCTCACCCGAACGTGCGCGAGACCGTGGCCGTGGTGCGCGAGGACGTGCCCGGCGACAAGCGCCTGGTGGCGTATGTCGTCGCCCCGTCCGCCCCCGAGCCGGAGGTGCTGCGCGACTTCATGCGCCAGCGGGTGCCGGACTACATGCTGCCGTCGGCGTTCGTCCTGCTGGAGTCGCTCCCGCTGACGGCCCAGGGCAAGGTGGATCGCAAGGCCCTGCCCGCGCCGGAGGGACAGCGCGCCTCACGCCGCGAATACGTGGCGCCGCGCACCCCGAGGGAGCAGGCGCTGGCCCAGGTGATGGCGCAGGTCCTGCGCGTGGAGCGCGTGGGCCTGGACGACAACTTCTTCGAGCTGGGCGGCGACTCCATCATCAGCCTGCAGGTGGTGGCGAAGGCGCGGCAGGCCGGCGTGCGGTTGCAGGTGAAGGACCTGTTCCAGCACCCCACCCTGGGCGCGCTGGCGGCCGTGGCCCGCGACGGCGATGCCACCCTCGCGGAACAGGGCCCGGTGGTGGGCGACGTGCCCCTCACCCCCATCCAGGTGGACCTGTTCGAGCGTGAGCCGACGTACCCGCACCACTTCAACCACGCCCTGCTGCTCAAGACCCGTCAGCCGCTCAAGCACGACCTGTTGCAGCGGGCGGTCCAGGCGCTCGTCGCCCACCACGACGCCCTGCGCCTGCGCTACGTCCACGCCGAAGACGGCACGTGGCGCCAGGAGAGCGTGGCCCCTGGGTCCGCTCCGCCCGTGCTCCTCCAGGTGGACCTGTCGATGCTGCCTCCAGAGGCCCGGGCCGCCGGGATGGAGCGGGAGGCCGCGCGCCTCCAGGCGGACTTCAACCTGGCGACACCGCCGCTGGTGCGCGTGGCGCTGTTCCATTTCGGCGCCGGTGAGCCGCAGCGCCTGTTGCTGATCATCCACCACCTCGTGGTGGACGCGGTGTCGTGGCGCATCCTGGTGGAGGACCTGGAGACGGCGTACCTCCAGCTCCAGTCCGCCCGCGCTCCGGCGCTGCCCGCGAAGACGACGTCGTTCCTGT
The DNA here is from genome assembly GCF_009909105.1 of Corallococcus exiguus. NCBI lineage: Bacteria > Pseudomonadati > Myxococcota > Myxococcia > Myxococcales > Myxococcaceae > Corallococcus > Corallococcus exiguus. Next base: position 15,126 of record NZ_JAAAPK010000024.1, on the reverse strand, counting down.
CCTGGGCGCAGCGGCTGGAGAAGCACGCCCTGTCGGAAGTGCTGGGCGAGCAGGAATCCTTCTGGCGGGAGGCGATGCGCGGCGACGTGGCCCCGCTGCCCGTGGATGGTCCGGGTCCGTACACGTACGCGTCTCGAAGCAGCGTCTCGGTGGAGCTGGATGCGGAAGAGACGCGACAGCTGCTCCAGGAGACGCCCACCGGCTGGCGGGCGCGAATCGACGACGTGCTCCTGACCGCGCTCGGGCGGACGCTGGGAGAATGGACGGGGAAGCCGGACGTCCTCATCGAGTTGGAGGGTCATGGCCGCGAAGAACTGTTCGCGGACGTGGACGTGTCGCGCACCGTAGGCTGGTTCACGTCCGTGGCGCCGGCCCTGCTGCGGCTGCCGTCGAGTGGCTCGCTGGGTGAAGGGCTGCGCGCCGTGAGGGACTCGCTGAAGGCGTGGCCCGGCCGGGGCATCGGCTTCAACCTGCTGCGCCACCTGGGGCCTCCGGAGACGCGGGCCCGGTTGGCCGCGCTGCCCAAGGCGCAGGTGTCGTTCAACTACCTGGGCCAGCTGGACGGCACGGCCGCCGCCAGCACGCTCTTCACCCTGAGCGACGAGCCGGTGGGTCCCATCGTGGAGCCCCGGGCCTTGCAGCCGCACGCGCTGGCCGTGGACGGATCGGTGCTCCAGGGCCGGCTGCGGATGACGTTCGGCTACAGCCACCAGCAGCACCACGAGGCGACGGTGCGCACGCTGGCGGAGCGCTTCCTCGGAGTGCTGCGCGAGCTCATCGCCCAGCGCCATTCAGAGGACGCGCGGCGGCGCACTCCCGGCGACTTCCCGCTGGCCCGCCTGTCCCAGGCCGCGCTGGACGCGGTGTTGGCGGCGCAGGGCCCCACGGTGGAGGACGTGTTCCCGCTGTCCCCGCTCCAGGAGGGCATGCTCTTCCACGCCCTGAATGATCCGGAGGCGGCCTACTACTTCGAGCAGGCCGGGTGGTCGAGCCACTCGGACGTGGACATCGCGCTGCTCCAGCGGACGTGGCAGACGGCGGTGGACCGCAACCCCATCCTGCGCACCGCGTTCGTGTGGGAGGGCCTGGAGTCGCCGCTCCAGGTGGTGCACTCGCAAGCCACGCTGCCGTTCATCGTCCACGACTGGCGCCACCTGCCAGAGGCGGAACAGCCGGCCGCGTTGGCGAAGCTCACGGCGGAGGACCGTGCGCGCGGCTTCGACGTGTCTCGGGCGCCGCTGTCGCGGATGACGGTGGTGCGCCTGGGCGAGTCGCGCTGGCGCTTCCTCTGGAGCCACCACCACCTGCTGATGGACGGCTGGAGCATGGGCCTGTTCTTCCAGGAGGTCTTCGCCCTCTACGACGCCGTCCACGCCGGGACGCCACCGCCGCCCATGGGCCGGCCTCCGTTCCGCGACTACATCGCGTGGTTGGACCGCCGGGATCTGGTGGAAGACGAGCGCTTCTGGCGAGACCAGCTCACGGGCCTGTCGGCGCCCACGCCCCTGCCCTCGGCGCGGCCTGCGTCCCTGGTGCGGCCCAGCACGTCCGAGAAGCGGCCCGACGTGAGGGTGACGCTGCCGGCGCCAATGACCACCGCGCTGGAGTCCTTCGCGCGGCGGCATCAGCTCACGCTCAACACGCTGACGCAGGCGGCCTGGGCGCTGGTCCTGGCGCGCCACGCGGACACGCGAGACGTGCTCTTCGGAACGACGCTCGCGGGCCGTCCGCCGGAGCTGCCGGGCGCGGACGCCATGCTGGGCCTGCTCATCACCACGCAGCCGGTACGAATCACGCTGCCCGGTGATGGCGAACCCGTGCTGCCGTGGCTCCAGGCGCTCCAGGCGAAGCTGCTGGGCATCCAGCAGCACCAGTACTCGCCGCTGGTCTCGACGCATGGCTGGAGCGACATCCCCCGAGGACAGCCGCTCTTCCAGTCGCTGTTCGTCTTCGAGAACTACCCGTTCGACGAGTCGGTGTTGCGCCGCTTCACCGCGATGGACCTGCGCGACCTGGAGTTCGGCGACAGCACGAACTACCCGCTGTCGGCCACCGTGATACCGCGCGAAGAACTCCAGTTGCAGCTGGTCTACGACGCGGGCCACTTCGACGCGGACGCCATGCAGAGGGTGTTGGGCCAGTGGCGGCAAGCGCTGGAGGGATTGCTCCAGCCGGACGCCCGGATCGAGGACGTGTCACTGCTGCCCGCGGAGGACCGCGCGTGGCTGCTGCGCACCGGCATCGGCGAAGCAATGGACTTCGAGCGCGACGCCACCCTGCATGCGCGCTTCGAACGCCAGGCCGCCGCGACGCCGGACGCACACGCCGTGGTGTTCGGCGGGACGACGCTGACCTTCCGCCAGCTCAACGCGCAGGCGAACCAGCTCGCCTGGCACCTGCGGTCGCTGGGAGTGGGCCCGGAGGTGACGGTGGGCCTGTGCCTGGAGCGGTCGGCGGAGGCCATCGTGGCGCTGCTGGCGGTCCTCAAGGCCGGAGGCGCCTTCGTGCCCGTGGATCCGGCTGCGCCTGCGGCTCGCAGGTCGTTCGTCCTCAAGGATGGTGGCGCGAGCGTGCTGGTGACGACGCGGGCCCTGCAAGAAGCGTGGCGCCCGGAGGTGCCCCACCTGGTGCGGCTGGACGCAAAACCTGTCGGACAGTCGGACAGGTTTGGGAAGGCCGCGTCGGGAGCCGAGGCCAGCGAACCTGTCGGACAGTCGGACAGGTTTGCTGAGAACCTGCCGCCGGCGGCGGGCCCGGCGAACCTGGCCTACGTCATCTACACGTCGGGCTCCACCGGCACGCCCAAGGGCGTGATGGTGCAGCACCGGTCGGTCCTCAACTTGCATCAGGCTCTGACCCGCAGCCTCCACGCAGGGTTGGCACCGGGACAGCGCGTCACCGTCAACGCGCCGCTGCACTTCGACGCATCCATCGCCCAGGTGGTCCAGCTGCTGAGCGGCCACTGCCTGCACATCGTCCCGGACGACGTGCGGCAGGACGCGGAGGCGATGGTGGCGTGGCTGGAGGGCCAGCGCATCGACGTGCTGGACTGCACGCCGTCGCAGCTGCGGCTCATGCTGGCCTCGGGCCTGCTGGAGCGCGCCCACGTGCCGGGAGTCATCTCCGTCGGTGGCGAGGCGGTGGACGAAAGCTCCTGGCGCCAGCTGCGTGCATCCAACCGCACACGGGCGTTCAACGAGTACGGCCCCACGGAATGCACGGTCGACGCGGCGGACTGGCGCATCCAGGACGCGGCCCAGCAGACGCCTGTCATCGGGCGGCCCCTGGCCAACCTCAACGCGTACGTGCTCGACGGGCACCAGCGACTGGTGCCTTTGGGAACGCCGGGCGAGCTGTGCCTCGGCGGTGAAGGCGTCACGCGTGGCTACCTGGGCCGACCGGACCTGACGGCCGAACGCTTCGTGCCGGATCCGTTCAGCACGGAGCCCGGCGCGCGGCTCTACCGCACGGGTGACAAGGCCCGCTGGCGCGAGGACGGCACGCTGGAATACCTGGGCCGGTTGGACTTCCAGGTGAAGCTGCGCGGCTATCGCATCGAGCTGGGCGAGATTGAAGCCGCGCTGCGCTCGCACCCGGACATCCGGGACGCGGTGGTGCTGGTTCGGGAGGACCGGCTCATCGCCTGGATCGCGCCCCAGGTGGACACGGCGCCCCTGCGTCAGCACCTCCGGCGGACCCTACCGGAGTACATGGTGCCCGCCGCGTTCGTTGTGCTGGACGCCCTGCCCCAGACCCCCAACGGCAAGGTGGACCGCGACGCCCTGCCCTCGCCAGAGGCCGCCCCGGCCTCCGAGCGCGTCATCGAACCGCCCTCGACGCCCACGGAGGTGACGCTGGCCTCGCTGTGGAGCGAAGTGCTCCGCGTCCCGGCGGTGGGCCGCCATGACGGCTTCTTCGAACTGGGCGGCCACTCGCTGCTGGCCACGCAGCTGGTCTCGCGAGTGCGTGCGCGCTTCGGCATGGAGCTGCCCCTGCGGGCGCTGCTGGAAGGCCCCACCGTGGCGGAGTTGGCGCGCCGGATCGACGCGCTCCAACAGCCCCAGCAGCAGGATGCGTCCGCTTCCGCGCTGCCCTCGCTGGTCCGCGCGGAACGGCCGGACGTGCTGCCGCTGTCGTTCGCGCAGCAGCGCATGTGGTTCGTCGAGCAGCTGGGTACCGCGGGCACCGCCTACAGCATCTCGCACCTGATGGACCTGGACGGCTCGCTGGACGTCATCGTCCTGCTGGCCGCGTTCGACGAACTGGTGCGCCGCCACGAAGCGCTGCGCACCACGTTCCAGTCGCGCGAAGGCACGCCGTCGCAGGTCATCCACCCGCCGTTCCCCATGTCCCTGCGGCACGCGGACCTGTCCGCGCTCCCGACGCACGAGGCACGAGAGGCGGAGGTGTCGCGGCTGGCCCGGGAGGAGTCCTCCACCCCGTTCGACCTGGAGCAGGGCCCGCTGTTCCGAGGGCTCCTGATGAAGCTCGGGGCCACGAAGCATGTGCTGCTGCTCAACACGCACCACATCGTCACGGATGGCTGGTCCACCGGTGTGCTGGTGCGGGAGATGGGCGCGCTCTACGCGGCGTTCGCGGCGGAGCAGCCGTCGCCGTTGCCGGAGCTGACGGTGCAGTTCGCGGACCACGCCCTCTGGCAGCGCGCCTGGTTCCAGGGCGAGGTGCTGGAGTCGCAGGTCGCGTACTGGCGTGACCAGCTTGCGGGTGCTGCCCCCTACCTGGAGCTGCCCACGGACCACCCGCGTCCATCACTTCAGGGGGCCTATCGCGCCAGCTCCCAGCCCCTCGTCCTGTCGCGGGAGCTGAGTGAAGCGGTGGAGGCATACGCGCGGCAAGCGTCCTCCACGCCGTTCATGGTGCTGCTCACGGCGTTCCAGTTGCTGTTGCACCGGTACTCCGGACAGGAGGACGTGCTCGTGGGGTCGCCCATCGCGGGCCGTCGCCACGCCGAGTCGGAGTCGCTGATCGGCTACTTCGCGAACACAGTCGTGTTGCGCACCCGGATGCGCGGGACACAGCGCTTCCGCGAGCTGCTGGACGCGGTGCGCGCCACCACGCTGGGCGCCTACGAGCACCAGGACCTCCCCTTCGAAAAGCTGGTGGAGGTGCTCCAGCCGGAGCGCGACCTGGGCCGCACACCGCTCTTCCAGGTGACGTTCACGCTCCAGAACGCACCCATGCCAGAGCTGGCGCTGCCAGGACTGACACTCAAGGCCCGCGAGGACCTGAAGGAGTCCACCCACTTCGATCTGCAATGCGTGCTGGCTCGAGGGCCGGACGGCTTCGAAGGCGTGCTGGGCTTCAACCAGGACCTGTTCGATCCGGACACGGTGGCCGGCATGGTCGAGCACCTGCGGGTGCTGCTGGAGTCCGCGCTCCGCTCGCCGGACGCGCGGCTGCCGGGGCTGCCGTGGCTCACCGGGGTGGAGCGTCAGCGGCTGCTCTCCGATTGGAGCGGCTCCTCCCGCGACTTCCCGCGTGACGCGTCCGTGGCCTCGCTCTTCACCGAGCAGGCCGCGCGCACTCCGGACGCCACGGCGCTCAAAGCCGGTGAGCGGCGGATGTCCTACGCGGCGTTGGACCGGGCTTCGAACCAGCTCGCGCATCACCTGAGGCGTCAGGGCGTGCGGCCCGGCCACCGGGTGGGCCTGTGCGTGGAGCGTTCATTCGAGAGCATCACCGCGCTGCTCGGCATCCTGAAGGCCGGCGCGGCCTACGTGCCGGTGGACCCCCAGGCCCCCGCGGAGCGCATCGCGTGGGTGCTGCGCGAGGCGGGCGTCAGCCTGCTCGTGACCGAGGATGCGGTGGCAGACGAGCTGCCGGCCGTCACGGACCTCCAGGTCCTGTTGGACGCGGACGCCGCTGTCATCGCAAGGCAGTCCGAAGCGGCGCTGGACCTGGCGGTGTCCTCGGAGGCGCTGGCCTACGTGATGTTCACGTCGGGAAGCACCGGCCGGCCCAAGGGCGTGAGCGTGCCGCACCGGGGCATCACGCGCTTGGTGCGCGGCGCGGACTTCATCCACTTCGGTCCGGAGGAGGTCTTCCTCCACCTGGCACCCATCGCGTTCGACGCGTCCACGCTGGAAGTCTGGGGCGCGCTGCTGAACGGGGCGACGCTGGTCGTGGCCCCCGCGGGCGCGCTGTCGCTCGGGGACACGGGCGCGCTGCTGCGGCGCGAGGGCATCACCACGCTGTGGCTCACCGCCGCCCTCTTCGAGCAGATGGTGCTGCACCAGGGCGACGCGCTGGCCCGCGTGAGGCAGGTGCTGGCGGGTGGCGACGTGCTGCCCGTGGAGCGCGTGCGTGAACACCTGAAGCGGCTGCCCCCGGGCGCCGTGCTGGTCAACGGCTACGGCCCCACGGAGAACACCACGTTCTCCGCCACGCACACGCTGCGCGCCGGTGACACCGTGGGCCGCTCGGTACCCATTGGCCGGCCGCTGTCGAACTCCACGGCGTGGGTGCTGGACGCGACGCTCCAGCCCGTACCGCCGGGTGTGCCGGGCACGCTGTACGTGGGCGGAGACGGCCTGGCCTGGGGCTACCTCCAGCGCCCGGACCTCACCGCCGAACGCTTCATTCCCCACCCCTTCGCCGCTGAACCCGGAGCGCGCCTCTACGACACGGGCGACCGCGTGCGCTGGCTGCGTGACGGGACATTGGAGTTCCTGGGCCGCGCCGACTTCCAGGTGAAGCTGCGCGGCTTCCGCATCGAGCTGGGCGAAATCGAAGCCGTGCTGCGCCAGTCGCCGGAGGTCGAAGAGTCGGTGGCCGTGGTGCGCGAGGACGTGCCCGGCGACAAGCGCCTCGTGGCCTACGTGGTGAGCGGTGAAGGCCTGGACACGGGCGTGCTGCGGGCAGCCGTGCAGAAGCAGCTGCCGGACTACATGGTGCCGTCCGCCATCGTGGTGCTGCCGAAGTTGCCGATGAGTCCCAACGGCAAGGTGGACCGCAAGGCCCTGCCCGCGCCGAAGGCCCGTGTGGCGGACCCCGCATCCGCCACGCCCCGGAGCGCATTGGAGAAGGCGCTCGCGGACATCTGGGCGGAGGTCCTGCATCTGGAGACGGTGGACATCCACGGCGACTTCTTCGAGCTGGGTGGGCACTCGCTGCTGGCCACGCAGGTGGTGGCGCGCATCCGTTCATCGCTGGGCCTGGAGCTGCCACTGGGCGAGCTGTTCCGCGCGCCCACGGTGGCGTCGCTGGCGGAGCGGCTGGTGGATGCCCGCCGCACCCAGGCGCCGCCGCTGGTTCCCGTGTCGCGCACGTTGGCGCCCGCTCTGTCCTTCGCGCAGCAGCGGCTGTGGTTCGTGGACCAGTTGGAGCCGGGCAGCCCGCTCTACAACATGCCGCTGGCGCTGAGCCTCACCGGCGACCTCGACGTGGAAGCATTGCGCGGAAGCCTGGACGCGCTGATGGCGCGGCATGAATCCCTGCGGACCACCTTCCGCATGGAGGCGGGCAAGCCGGTACAGGACATCCACCCGGAGGGCCACGTCCCCCTGGAATTCGTGGACCTGACGGGCCTGGGAAGTCGCGCCGCGAAGCAGGCCGAAGCCCAGCGCCAGGGCCACGCGGAGACGCTCCGCCCGTTCGACCTGACGCGCGGGCCGGTGATCCGTGCACTGCTCATGAAGCTGGACGCGCGCGAGCACGTGCTGGTTCTGCACCTGCATCACATCGTGTCCGACGGCTGGTCGCTGGGCGTCCTCGTGCGGGAGCTCACGGCCCTCTACGCGGCGCTGCGAACGGGCCAGCCCGTGACGCTGTCCCCGCTGCCAGTGCAGTACGCGGACTACGCCGTCTGGCAGCGCGGCTGGCTCCAGGGCGGCGTGCTCCAGGCACAGGTGGAGTGGTGGAAGCAGCAGTTGTCCGGGGCTCCCTTCGTGCTGGACCTGCCCACGGACCGGCCGCGGGCGGCCGGTGCGGATCGGCGCGGTGGGCGGATCCGGGTGTCGCTGCCGCGCGCCCTGAGCGAGCGCGTGGAGGCGCTGGCGCAAGCGGAAGGCACCACGCCCTTCATGGCGCTGCTGGCGGCGTTCCAGGCCGTGCTGTCGCGCACGTCCGGACAGGACGACGTGCTGGTGGGCTCGCCCATCGCGAACCGCCGGCAGGCGGAGACGGAAGGCCTCATCGGCTTCTTCGTGAACATGCTGGTGCTGCGCGGGCGCTTCAGCGCACGGACGACGTTCCGCGAGCTTCTCGCGCAGATGCGCACCACCACGCTGGGCGCCTACGAGCACCAGGACATCCCGTTCGAACACCTGGTGGAGGCGCTCCAGCCCGAGCGTGACCTGGGCCGCACGCCGCTGTTCCAGGCGATGTTCGCGCTCCAGAACGCCCCCTTGCCGGAGCTGGCGGTGCCCGGCCTCTCCGTGGCGCCAGCCCATCTGGAGGGCGACGCCCCCTCGCAGTTCGAGCTGGCCCTGAACCTGAGCCGCTCGGCGGGCGGCTACGAGGGCCACCTGGGCTACGCGGCGGAGCTGTTCGACACGGCCACCATCGAGCGGCTCTTCGCCCAGCTGCGGCGGTTGCTGGAAGCCGTGTGCGACGCGCCGGACCTGCCGCTGGCGGACGTGTCGCTCGTCTCGCCGGAGGAGCTGGTGCGGCTGGTGCGCGTGGGCAGCGGCGAGTTGGTGGACTTCGAACGGGACGCCACGTTGCACGGCCTCATCGAGCGGCAGGTGGCGCGCACCCCGGATGCCCCCGCTGTCGTGTTCGAGGCGTCGTCGCTGACGTACCGGCAGCTCGACACGCGGGCGAACCAGCTCGCGTGGCGGCTGCGCTCGCTGGGCGTGGGGCCGGAGGTGAAGGTGGCGCTGTGCCTGGAGCGTTCGGTGGAGGCCATCGTGGCGCTCCTCGCGGTGCTCAAGGCCGGTGGCGCCTTCGTCCCATTGGATCCTTCCGCCCCGGCGGCGCGCAGGGACTTCGTGCTGAAGGACAGCGGCGCGGCAGCGCTCGTCACGACCGAAGCCGCCTGCGGGGACTGGAGCCCCGACGGCGTCCACGAAGTGTGGCTGGACGTCGAGCAGACCGGCCTGGGCGCCCTCTCGCATGAGCCCCCGCCCGCCCTGACGGGCCCGGAGCACCTGGCGTACGTGCTGTACACGTCCGGATCCACGGGCACGCCCAAGGGCGTGATGGTGCAACACCGCACCATCCTCAACATGCACCGGGCCTTCATCCGCGCCTTCTACGCGGGCCAGCCCAAAGGCCAGCGCGTCACCGTCAACGCGCCGCTGTACTTCGACGCGGTGATGGACCGCGTGGTGCAGCTCATCGACGGCCACTGCCTCCACATCGTCCCGGACGCGCTGCGCGTGGACCCGGAGGCGATGCTGGCGTGGCTGGACCAGCACCGCATCGACTCGTTCGACTGCACGCCCGCGCAGCTCAAGCCCCTCCTGGCGGCGGGGATGCTGGAGCGGGCCTGGGTGCCACCCCTCGTGATGATGGGAGGCGACGCACTGGACGCGGAGGCGTGGCGCAAGCTGGCCGCGACGGACCGCACGCGCGTCTTCAACGGCTACGGCCCCACGGAGTGCACGGTCTGCACGGCGGGCGTCGTCATCCAGGGGAGCCTCCGCACGGAGCCCTTCATCGGCCGGCCCGTCGCGAACCTGAATGCGTACGTTCTCGACGCGAGGCAGCGCCTGGTGCCCTTCGGCACGCCGGGAGAGCTGTGCTTCTCCGGCGAAAGCGTCACGCGCGGCTACCTGGGCCGCCCGGACCTGACGGCCGAGCGCTTCGTCCCGGATCCCTTCAGCGCCGAGCCTGGAGCCCGCCTCTACCGCACAGGCGACAAGGGCCGCTGGAGGCCGGACGGCACGCTGGAGTTCATGGGCCGCCTGGACTTCCAGGTGAAGCTGCGCGGCTACCGCATCGAGCTGGGCGAAATCGAAGCCACGCTGCGCACCCACGCGGGCGTCCGTGACGCGGTGGCCCTGGTGCGCGAGGACGTGCCGGGCGACGCGCGGCTCGTGGCCTACGTGGTGACGGACGGCGACACGGAAGGACTGCGCGAGCACCTGCGCCGGCACCTGCCGGAGTACATGGTTCCGTCTGCTTTCGTCGCCCTGCCCGCCCTGCCGCTGACGCCCAACGGCAAGGTGGACCGCAAGGCGCTGCCCTCACCGGAGGCGCGGCTGCGTGCCGCGCGCTCGTACGAGGCCCCGGCGACGCCCGCGGAGGTGGCCCTGGCCTCGCTGTGGGAGGAGCTGTTGAACGTGCCCGTGGTGGGCCGCAACGACCACTTCTTCGAGCTGGGCGGCCACTCCATCCTGGCCACGCAGCTGGTCTCCCGCATCCGCGCCCGCTTCGGCGTAGACGTGGGCGTCCGGGCGCTGTTCGAGTCCCCCACCGTGGCGGCGCTCGCCCAGCGGCTGCCGGATGCACCGGAGGCCAACGCCCTGCCACCGCTGCGGCCCACCGCGACGCCCGGTCCGCACCCGCTGTCGTTCGCGCAGCAGCGGCTGTGGTTCATCGATCAACTGGACCCGGGCAGCGCGCTCTACAACATGCCCACGGCGCTGCGGCTCTCCGGCGCGGTGGATGTGCCCGCGCTCCAGCAGGCCTTCGACGCTCTGGTGGAACGCCACGAAGCGCTCCGCACCACCTTCGAAGCGCACGACGGTGAACCCCGCCAGCACGTGCACCCCGCCCCCACCGGAGTCCTGTCGGTGGTGGACCTGACGGGCCTGCCCGACGACGAGAGAGAGACGGAGGCGGTGCGGCTCGCGAGCGAGGACGCGCTGAAGCCCTTCGACCTCGCCGTGGGCCCGCTGGCGCGCCTCACGCTCCTGAAGCTGGGCGAAGAGGAGCACGTGTTGCTCCTGTGCCTGCACCACGCCATCGGCGATGGCTGGTCCATGAGCATCCTGGTGCGCGAAGTCACCTCGCTCTATGAGGCCTTCCGGCAGGGCCAGCCCTCGCCGCTGGCTCCATTGCCGGTGCAGTACCCGGACTTCGCCGTGTGGCAGCGCGGCTGGCTCCAGGGCGAAGTGCTGGACGCGCAGCTGGGCTGGTGGACGCAGCAGTTGGCCGGAGCCCCGCAGGCGCTGGCATTGCCCACGGACAAGCCGCGCCCGCCCCAGCGCTCCGCCAGGGGCGCGACGTTCCCGGTGCGCCTGTCGCAGTCGTTGAGCGAAGCGGTGGAGGCCCTGGCCCAGCGCGAAGGGGCAACGCCCTTCATGCTGTTGCTCGCGGCCTTCCAGACGCTGCTGCACCGGTACTCCGGTCAGGAGGACCTGCTGGTGGGCACGTCCATCGCGGGCCGGCGCCACGCGGAGACGGAGGGCCTCATCGGCTTCTTCGTCAACACGCTGGTGCTCCGCGCACGGTTCGACGGCCGCCCGTCGTTCCGCCAGCTGCTCTCGCAAGTGCGCGCCACCACGCTGGGCGCATACGAGCACCAGGACATCCCCTTCGAGCGGCTGGTGGAGGCGGTGCAGCCCGCGCGCGACCTGTCGCGCACGCCGCTCATCCAGGCCCTCTTCGCGCTCCAGAACCTGCCGGAAGCAGAGGTGCGCCTGCCGGAGCTGACGCTGCGTCCGGTAGAGGTGGACCTGCCCTCGACGAAGTTCGACTTGGACCTGAGCATGGCCCGCACGGAGCGGGGCTTCGAGGGCGCCCTCTCCTACGCCACGGACCTCTTCGAACCCGCCACGGCCCGCCGGCTCTCGGAGCACTTCCTCCAACTGCTGGAAGCCGCCGTCACCCGGCCGGACGCGAAGGTGGACAGCCTGCCCCTGCTGACGGCGGAGGAGCGCCAGTGGGTGCTGGAGGAGTGGAGCGGCGAGACGGCTCCCTTCGAAGTCGACGTGCCCTTCCACGCGCGCTTCGAACAGCAGGTGACGCGCACGCCGAAGGCGCCCGCCGTGGTGATGGGCGACACCTCCGTGTCGTTCCACCAGCTCAACGTGCGCGCGAACCAACTGGCGCATTACCTGCGCTCGCTGGGCGTGGGCCCGGACGTGCCGGTGGCGTTCTGCCTGGAGCGTTCGCCAGAGGCCATCGTCACCATCCTGGGCATCCTCAAGGCGGGCGGCGCATACGTGCCGCTCGACCCGACGGCACCTGAAGCGCGCAAGGCCTTCATCCTGGAGAACAGCGGCGCGGCCGTGCTGGTGACCACCCAGGCGCAGGTGGAGTCGTGGCAGCCGCCGACGCGGCACGTGGTGCGGCTGGACGCGGACGCGCGGCGCATCGAGTCGTCCTCGCCGGGCAACCCGCGGTCGGGCGTGCGGCCGGAGCATCTGGCCTACGTCATCTACACGTCGGGCTCCACGGGCGCGCCCAAGGGCGTGATGATCCAGCACCGCTCGCTGGCGCACCTGCGGCGCGCGATGAACGAAACCTGCTTCGACCGGGCGTCGTCCCGGCCGCTGCGGGTCAGCGTCAACGCGCCGTACTTCTTCGACGCGTCGGTGCAGCAGCTGTCGCTGATGCTGGACGGCCACTGCCTGTTCCTCGTCCCGGAGACCGTGCGGCGGGATCCGGAGGCGATGCTCACGTGGGTGGAGCAGCACCGCATCGACCTGCTGGACACCACGCCGTCGCAGTTCCAGCTGCTGCTGGAGGCGGGCCTGCTGGAGCGCGAGCATGTGCCGAGCCTCTGCTCCATCGGCGGCGAAGCCATGGACGAGGTGACGTGGCGCACGCTCACGGCGACGGATCGGACCTGGGCCTTCAACGCCTACGGTCCGACCGAGGTCACCGTGAACGCGATCATCGCCCCCATCCAGGGCAGCCCCATGTCCACGCCCGTCATCGGTCGCCCGCTGCTGAACCTGGGCGCGTATGTCCTGGACGCGAACCTGAACCCCGTGTCCGTGGGCGTCCCGGGCGAGCTCTACATCTCGGGCGAGGGTCTGGCGCGCGGCTACCGCCACCGGCCAGACCTCACGGCGGAGCGCTTCATCCCCCATCCGTTCAGCACGGAGCCCGGGGCGCGGATGTACCGCACGGGCGACCGGGTCCGGTGGATGCAGGATGGCACCCTGGAGTACCTGGGCCGGGTGGACTTCCAGGTGAAACTGCGCGGCTACCGCATCGAGCTGGGTGAAATCGAGGCCGCGCTGCGTGCATCTCCGGGCGTCCGCGACGCGACGGTGTTGCTGCGTGAGGACGTCCCCGGACTCCCGCGACTGGTGGCGTATGTAACGCCAGAGGTGGACACCGCGACGCTGCGGGGACACCTGCAGCGCTCGTTGCCGGAGTACATGGTGCCCGCGGCCTATGTCGCCCTGCCCGTCCTGCCACTGACGCCCAACGGCAAGGTGGACCGCAAGGCGCTGCCCGTCCCCGTGGACGGACCCGTGAGCCCCGAGACCCACGTAGGCCCCAGGAACGAAGTCGAGGCGCGGGTCGCGGCGCTCTGGGCGGAGGCGCTGGGCGTGTCCACCGTGGACGTGCGCACCAGCTTCTTCGAACTGGGCGGGCACTCGCTGCTCGCGGTGCGGCTGATGGCGGCGGTGCACCGGGAGATGGGCCGGAAGCTCCCACTGTCGGCGCTCTTCCAGGCCCCCAGCGTGGAGCGGTTCGCGGTCCTGCTGGCAGAGGCCGAGCCGAAGCCCTTCACCCCGCTGGTGCCCTTCACGAAGGAAGGCACGGGCAGCGCGCCGCCGTTCTTCTTCGTGCACCCGGTGGGAGGCAACGTGCTGGCCTACGCGGAGCTCGCGCGGAGGCTGGGACCGGATCAGCCCTTCTACGGTATCCAGGCCCGAGGCCTCGACGGCGCGGATCAGCCGCTGGACACCGTGGAGGCCCTGGCCGCCAGCTACGTGCGGGTGGTGCGTGGGGTCCAGCCCCACGGCCCGTATCTCCTGGGCGGTTGGTCCCTGGGCGGCGTCATCGCCTACGAGATGGCGCACCAGCTCCGCGAAGCAGGTGAAGCGGTGGAGCTGGTGGCGATGATCGACTCGTACGTTCCAGAGACGGTGTCGGACTCGGAGCCGGACCTGGACCGCACGCTGGCGGTGGGCATGTTCGCGCAGGACCTGATGGGCGTGTCGCTGGCGGACCTGGACGTGGACACGGCGGAGTTGGCGACGCTGGAGCCTGAAGCGGCACTCGCGAAGGTGCTGGAGTCCGCGGCCCGGTCCGGCGCGCTGCCACCCGGAGTGGACGCCACGGCCCTCTTCCAGGTCTTCGAGGCGAACCTCGAAGCAGCCCGGCGCTACCACCCGCCCGCCATGGATCAGCGGGTGGTGCGCTTCCAGGCGGAAGAGCTCGTCGATGACACGGGCACGGGAGACGGTGGCTGGGCGGCGCTCGTGGGAGACCGGCTGGAGTCGCATCGCCTGCCGGGCACCCACTACACGCTGCTACGCGATCCGGTGGTCCAGTCCGTGGCGGAGTTGCTGATGAAGGCGCTCCGCGACGCGGGCAAGAAGTAACGCAGGCACCGCGAGTCCCTGCCGCCCACAACTCGGAAACCCCGCTCCCTCCTTCGAGGGGGCGGGGCCCGTGAACAGAGTGACTGGCGCACCGCGGCGCTACATGCGCGATCAGGTCCGCGACGTTCACCACGCGTGACAGGCCAGAGTCGGTGAAGGCGCGACACGGGATGTATCAGGCGGGTCAAGCTAGAAAGGTTTCATGGAGTGGTTGAAGAGCCTGCTCGGCCGCGCTTGAGGGTGTGCCGAGTCCCCGCTCCCCGAGTGGGCTGGCGTCAGGAACCTCCGGGGTTTCGTTACCAGGAGTGCCGAGGAATTGAGCACCCGGGCTGCTATTAAGTGTCGGCGCTTTTTCGACACATGGATGGCTCCCCGTGCACGACTTCTCGCGAACCCTTCCTGGCGTCCTGCTGAAGCTTGTCCAAGGGCCGTCCGCCCACGCGCCGCTCTACACGTTCCTGGGTGAAGCCGACGGTGAAGAGACCGTGTGGAGCGCGTCCGACCTGGACGTGCGAGCACGGCGGATTGCCTCCGCGCTGCGTGAGCGAGGCGCGCAGGGCGAGCGCGTGCTGCTGCTGTACCCACCGGGGCTGGACTACATCGCGGGCTTCTTCGGCTGCTTGTACGCGGGCGCGGTGGCGGTGCCCGCGTATCCGCCGGACCCGATGCGGCTGGAGCGCACCCTGCCCCGCCTGCGCGCCATCATCCA
>NZ_JAAAPK010000023.1 GCF_009909105.1 Corallococcus exiguus | reverse complement strand
TATGGGGGGCGTGACTTCGGCATCGTGGGACCCTTTTCGCACAGCGGGTGGGACTCCACGAAACCGGGGCAACTTCATACCTGCGCTCCGGCAATGTCGTCCTCGCCAAGCTCATCGGCCAGCTCAACCAACGAGGCGGTAGGGCGCGCCTCGGCAAAGGCGGTGAGCGAGTCGTAACCGCGCTCGCGAACCCGCTCGTACAAGCGGACGCGCCAATTGCCTTGCCATGAGCGTTCATCGGTCATCGCTGCTCTCCCGGGTGAACCTCACTTGCTGGTTCGAAAAGCCGAGCGTCCACTCAGGCTTCTTCGTCAGGCAAAAGCGTGCGGAGCAGTTCGTCGTCAGGACCGAGCGGACGCCAGCCGGGCGGGGGCGGATTCGCGCGAAGTGCTTCCATGACCTGCTCGACGCGAGCCAGATGCGTCACGGGAGTGAAACCGAACCAGGACCCGAGCACCATGGCGACCTCGATTCGGTTTTCGTCATCCATCACGGGCGGCCAGCCGTTGGGGAGTCCCTCGGACAATTCACGAACGAACTGACTGCGCACCAAGCGGGTGAGCTGATGGGCTTTTTCGGCCTCCTCGACCAGCCCCTTGAACACCTGCACCCCTGCGATGTCTTCCTTGCCCAGCGCCTCGGCCAGCTCAACCAATGAGGCCGTAGGACGTGCCTCCGCGAAAGCGGTCAAGGAGTTGTAACCGAACTCTCGGACCCGCTCATATAGCCGCGCAGGCCAATCGCCACGCCAGGGATGACCTTCGTTCATCGCCCGCTCCAGGAGGTGAAGTTCGCGGGGATGCTATAGCGCTTCATCTCCCTTGCGACGAGCTTCAGGATTGCATCCCTCGTCAACGTCCGGCCGGCCTCCGTTTCGGCTACGCGCAGAGTGCGCATGATCATCTGGTTCCATTCGTCGGGCCAGACGCGTCCCAGCTTCCAGTTACCACCACCGTGAATCGCCTCGTGGTGGGACTGCTCCAGCCGCACACAGAACTGGTCGATGTCCATGTCGCCTTTAAAGCCGCGCCGTTCGAACCATTCGCGGTGCTCTTGAGGCAGGACATGATGCTTCGGAGCGTCCGACATGCCCGCCCCTGCCCTGCCTGTCTCGTGCATGCCACGAACCTCGGGGCTGTCGCCCAGCGCTTCACGCACACCTTCAGGCAGGTCCCGAGGCGCTTGTGCCATCAGCACCTGTCCACCGTGGATGAGGACAGCGGAGCTGACGGAGGGAACGGAGATGACGCCCGCCCGCACCAGCCTTCTCATCATCTCCACCCACTCGGCGGAGACCACCAGCCGCGAGCCCGTCATGACTCCGCCCGAGCTCATCACGAAGCCCACGCCCAGTGTCGCGGGTGCCGAGGGAGGCAGCCGTGGCAGCGACACCTTCAGAGTGGAAATCATGGCGACCATCTCCACCGCCCGCACCGCCGCGAGGACCTGCCCACCGAGCTTCATGCTCGCGCGGGTCTCCCGATGAATCGCATCGAATTCACGGGTCAGCTTCCCCATCAACTCCGGCATCGCAATCGCCGCCGCCTCCACCCGCTCCGGGTCCTGGGAGGCGAGGTCCGCAAGCACAGGCTCCATCAGCTCCTGCACGCGATGCAGGTCGACGAAGAGCTTCTCGACGCTGCACGTGGGACAGTTCCGGAGCACCGCATCCGCGAGGTGGAGGAAGTCCACCCAGGTGGCCAGCAGCAGGGTACCGAACATGGCCGCCTGGAGCTTCGGCCCCGTCATGCGCAGGAGACCCTGCTCCATGTTCGAGTCATCCACATCCGAAGCCACGCGTGTCAGCGCGGTGGCACTCCCAAGCGCACCCTTCATCCACTTCACCTGACTGGAGCCATGGTCGAGGTAGCGGGTGAAGACGCCGTTGAGGCTCCATCCCATGAGAGGCGGAGGGCTGTCCGCCAACTTGGAGAGCGCGGTTTCGACGCCGCCCAGGGAGCCCTTCACTTCGGCAATGCCCACGAGAACTGCTTCACGCGTCAGAGAGGAGTTCCGCTCGCCGCCGGTCGCATCGTCACGTGCGCTCTGGCGGTGCAGCGACCGTTGCTCCGGCCCAGAGCGGACGGAGTTTCCACTCGGCGCGTAGCTCAAGCTCTTCGGATGCAGTGCGGAGGCACATCCCGTGGCCAACAGCACTACGACCAGCACCAGCAACGTCATCCGCATACGCGCCTCACAGGAATGCCCGGCGAGGGCAGCAAAGGACACACGTCCGACGTTCTTCCCGGTAACTACCGGCCATGGCGGACGCTTCAATCCGTCTCGCCCAACTCGAAAGCCGATGTACCTGTGTGGTGCTTGCGCTTCGTGAGCTGGTGCTCGTCACGAAGCTGGTTCTCGTAGAAGGGCAGGTGCTCCGCCGTGCGGACCTTGCGCAGCGCGCGGATGGTCTCGTGCTCCGTGGTGTTGCTGTAGCCGTGCTTCGCGTGCACGTTCGTGTACGGCTGGGGCTGCAACACCATCCGCGTGGGGTAGCGGTTCTGCAGGATGTGGATGAGCTCGTGCCCGTACACGATGAACGCAGGCGCGGGGATGGGGTGCTGGTCGCGGGAGTAGTTACGCTGCGTGCTGTCACGCAGTCCGGAGCGCAGGCTGAGCTGTGAGCCGCGTCCCCCGGTGGGGCGCTTGCCCGCGAGCCCCGGCGCGGGTTCGCTCAGCAGGTAATCCTCGCCGTGGCCGTCCTCGTCGTACCAGCCGATCTCCACCTCCATCGCGCCCATGCGCGGGCTCAGCGCATCACGTGCCTCGGCCAGCTCGGCGTAGGGCCTGGACGTCGACGCCAGGCGGCTGCGCAGTTCGCCCCACGGCTCATTGCCTCGCCGCGCGGATTCCTCGATGCGGGACAGCTCCTGGGTCATCCCTTCGTATTCGGCCTCCAGGCGCTTGAGCTCATCGGAGGTCGCCTGCAGCCGCTGCTTGTTGACCACCACCTTCTGCCGGAAGTTGGAGGAGGGCGTGAAGGCCTGGGTCAACACCAGCGTCACCGGCCACTCCGGATCCGCCTCCGTGTCCCTGAGAATCCACCGCATCAACTCCCGGCCATGCGAACGGGACAACAACCGGGCGTGGATGGCGCGCACCTCGCGGTTGCCGCGCGCGTATTGCGCACCGGTGGGCAGCTTCAGCGCGCCCGTGCCGTTGCGCAGCGCATCCCAGTCCGCGTCCAGCTGGTTCAACGCGGCGGTCCCCAGCGTCCCGCGGTCCGGTGTATAGAGCTTCAGGTTGTTCACGTGGACGTAGTCCACCATCTCGATGTGCGCTTCCTGGATCTCCACCAGGAGCTGCATCAACAGCAGCCGCGACGCCGTGGAATGCGCGAGCCGCTCCTGCTCCACGTCGCAGAGCCGGTACAGCAGATGCTCCGCCGTATCGAGCGCCTTCAGCTTCGCGTCCACCCACGTCTGCTTGCCCGTCAAGAAGTACGAGGCCTTGCCCCAGCCACTCCAGTCCGCATGGAACGCATCGAGCGCGGCGCAGAACGGCCGGATGAAATCATCCAGTCGCGACACGAGGGGCAGCAGGTGACGGGGATCCATCCCCAGCTCCGACTTGAAGTCCGCCGACGTGCTCAACGCCATGTCCGCTCCCGGTGTCTCGACGGAGCGGAACGGTAGCACGCGGGTTCCTACTCACAGGCTCGGGCCCGGGAGAGCAGGTACTCACGTTGCGGCGGCGTCCGTGCCAGCGCCGCTGCCTGACGGAAGCAATCCGCCGCCCTGCTCCGAGCCCCTACCTGTTCCAGCAGCATGCCCTCCACGGCGAAGCGGTACGGATATCGCCGCAGCACGGCCTCCGAGCGCAACGGCCCCAACGCCTCCAGCGCCTCGGCCGGCCCGCGCACGCGCGACAGCGCCACCACCCGCCCCAGCGCGACGATGGGGGACGGCTTGAGCGTCAGCAGCGCGTCGTACAGCCGCAGCAACCGGGCGCTGTCCTCGGGCCCCGGTGTGGACGTCTTCGCATGAACGAGGGCGATCTCCGCCTCCAGGTGCAGCGGCGTCAGCACCGTTCCCATGGAAGCGCGCAGGTGCCACAGCCCTCGCGCCATCAAGAGGGGTGACGACTCCATCCCGGTTCGCGCCTCCTGCGGCACGAACGCGCCCCGCGCATCCACGCGGCCCGGAAGCCCCGCGGTGCGGAAGCAGAACAGCGCGGCCAGCGCATGGCCCTCCGGCGTCGCGGTCCCCGCGTGCGACAGCAACACCTCCGCCAGGCGCAGCGCCTCCAAGCACAGCTCCGCGCGAGACAGGTCGTGGCCCTCGGAGGCTTCGTAGCCCTCGTTGAATAGCAGGTAGAGCGCGGCGTGCACCGCGCCCAGCCGCTCCGGTAGCGCCTCGGGAGAAGGCACCTCCAGCGTGGCTCGACAGGCGCGCAGTGTCCGCTTCGCGCGCACCAGGCGCTGCGCCACGGTGGGCTCATCCGCGAGCAACGCGGCGGCGACCTCGCGCACGGAGAAGCCACACGCCACCTTCAGCGTGAGGGTCACCTGCATCTCGCGGGAGAGCGCCGGATGACAGCACGCGAAGAGCAACCGCAGCGCATCATCCGGAAGCTCCGCCGCGAAGCGCGTGGGCTCCTCCGTCGGCGTGGCCTCCTCCACGGATTCCGAGTCCTCCGGCACCTCCGGCGCGCGCTGCCGCAAGAGGTCCGTCAGCCGGTTCAGCGCCACGCGCAGCAGCCACGCGCGAGGCTGCTCCGGGATGCCGTGGAAGCCCCACGTCCGCGCCGCCTGGAGCATGGCGAACTGCACCGAGTCCTCCGCCAGGTCCAACCGCCCCAGCCCCACGCGCCGGGCCAGGGCCGCGACGAGCCCCGCGGACCACTCGCGGAACGCCAGCTCCAGCGCCTGCGTCACGGAGGACACGCCGTCAGACCTCTTCGATGGCGCGAAGCTCGACCTCACCGCCGTAGCGCAGGTGCGGACACGTCCGGGCCAGGGCCACGGCGGCGTCATACGAATCCGCGGACAGGATGAAGAGGCCGCCCACCACGTCCTTCACCTCCGCGTACGGCCCGTCCGACACGAGCAACTGTCCGCCCTGCTGCTTCAGGCGCCGGCCGCCCTCGTCGCGCAGCTTCTCGCCCTGGAGCAGGCGGCCCTCCTGGAGCAGCCCGTCACTCCACCGGGCGTACTCCTCCACGATGGCCTGCAGTTCGGCGGGGGACATGGCGGCGAAGTGGGCGGGGTTCTCGTGCAGCAACATCAGGTAGCGGGCCATGGGACGGACCTTTCGGGAGACAGTTGGGGGTTTCGCCGAAAAAGACGGCCCACGTCGCCGGAGATCGACATGCCTACCTCACCACCCTGTGCGCACACCCACACCGTGGACAGAGAACACTCGTCTCGTGCTCACGGGTGACACGTCACCCGGGGGTGCCTACCCCTGAAGGTCAGGAGGCGCGGGCAACGGACGTGGACAAGGGCGGGCGATGGTTGGTGGGAATGATGGGGGCGTTGCTGCTCGCGGGATGTCCGTCCGCGTGCAACACGAAGGAGTCGTCACGTCCATTCCAGCTCACGGGGCAGGTGGGGTCGCGTGGGGCGGGCTTCGCATCGGCGCTGTACCAGACGACGGGCGTGCGGATGGAACCGCGCAACCGCATCCGGTGGGCGAACAACGGCGCCGTATTCGACGTGATGGTGGAAGAAATCGGCCGGGCCCGCGCCTCCATTCACATCGTGATGTTCATCTGGCGGCCGGGCCGTGCGTCCGACCGCATGATTGAAGCGCTGGCCGAGCGCGCCCGGAAGGGCGTGCACTGCCGCGTGCTGGTGGATCCGCTGGGCAGTGGACCCTTCGAGACGGAGGTGAAGCCCCGGCTGGAAGCAGCCGGCTGCGAAGCGCACCTGTTCCGCCCGCTGCCGGCGGACGAGAACCTGGCGCGCAACCACCGCAAGATTCTCGTGGTGGACGGCAAGGTGGCCATCACCGGCGGGCTCGCCATCCAGGACGAGTGGCTGGGCGACGCGCGCAACGAAAAGGAATGGCGAGACACCAACGTGCGCGTCCAGGGCCCGGTGGTGGCGCAGCTCCAGCAGGCGTTCGCGGAGAACTGGCAGGAGTCGACGGGCGAACTCCTGCCCCAGACGGACTTCCCCACGCTGTCGGTGGAGCAGCCCGGCCTGGACGCCGCGGGTGAAGGTTGGGCGGCCTTCGTCAGCAGCACGGCGAACCCGGAGGTGACGCGCGCGGAGCGGCTGACGCAGCTGATGGTGAAGGCGGCGAAGAAGCGGCTGTGGATTTCGCAGGCGTACTTCACGCCCAACGACGCGCTGACGGCATTGCTGGTGGAGAAGGCACGCGCGGGCGTGGACGTGCGGGTGCTGGCGCCGGGGGACAAGAATGATCAGCGGGCCATCACGCTGCTCCAGCGCCAGAGCTACGACACGCTGCGGGCAGCGGGCGTGCGCCTCTGGGAGTACCAGCCGTCGATGATGCACGCGAAGACGATGCTGGTGGATGACCGGCTCATCCTGGTGGGGTCCATCAACTACGACGCGCTGTCGTTCAACCTGCTGGAAGAAGGTTCACTGGTACTGGAGGACGTGGAGGCGGCACGTCAGCTGGAAGCCATCTTCCTGGACGACCTCACGAAGGCGCGGGAGGTCCAGGCCGAGCGCGCCGGACGTTGAGGCTGGCTGTCCGCTTTCACGCGTGCCCCCTGGAAACAGTGGGCAAGGGGCGGGCCGTGTGCTCAAGAAGTGCACCAGGGCCGTGCAGACAGGCCCGGGAGGCATCGCCATGAGCAGCGCAGCTCCTCGTCATCTCTTCGTCGCGGGCGCCACGGGCGCGACGGGCCGCACGCTGATGCGGCAGGCCCTGGCCCAGGGCGTCTCCGTGACGCCGCACGTGCGCCCCAAGAGCGCGAACACGGAGCCCGCGAACCACTGGCCGAAGAAGGCGGTGCTGGAGCTGGCGGACGGGCCCGCGCTGGCGGAGGCGATGAAGGGCAGCACGACGGTGCTCCAGCTCATCGGCACGATGCGCAAGCGCTTCGCGTTGGGGGACACCTACGAGTCGAGCGACATCGGCACCACGCGGCAACTGGTGGACGCGGCGAAGGCGGCGGGGGTGGACCACTTCGTGCTGCTCACGTCGGTGGGAGCGGGAAGCCCGGTGGGCGCGTACCTCAAGGCCAAGGCGGAAGCGGAGCGCATCGTCAGGGAGAGCGGCATCCCCTACACGATGGTTCGCCCACCCGCGCTGGAGGGCGAATATCACGCGCCACCCGGCATCCTGCACACGCTGGGCAAGCTGCCGCTGCTGCACCACCTGAAGCCCATGCACCTGGATCAACTGGCCGCCGTGCTCCTGCGCATCTCGGAGCGACGGGCACCGCTGGATACGGCCCTTGAGGGCAAGCGCCTGTGGGCGGAGGTCGAAGCGGTAGGCCGTTAGCTGTCAGACCCTCCAGGTAGGAAGGCTCCTCCACCCCACGAGCGCGTAACTCAAGGAGGAGCTACAATGAGGAAGATGGCGACCCGAGATGAGCTGCTAGCCCAGGCACTGCGCCTCGCTCCAGAGGATCGGGCCCGGCTCGCCCATGAGCTGCTCGACAGCCTGGGGGACGGCCCTCCGGAGGACGTAGAGCAGGCCTGGGGGGATGAAATCAGCCGCCGCGCCCAGGAAGTCCTCGACGGCACGGTGGAGCTCGTCGATTTCGACGACGTGCTGAAGAAAATGAAGGAGCGAATGGAGCAGCGGCGGCGGCGCTAGGGGGGCTCCACGCTCATGCGTATTCGACTGCATCCCGACGCCGAGCCGGAGCTGCGCGACATCGACACGTGGCACGAGAACCGGCGAGAGGGCCTTGGCGACGCCTTCATCCTGGCCGTGGAACAAGCGAAGAACCACATCCACGCGCACCCAGACCGCTGGCCTCTCTGGCCGGGCCTCCTTCACACGCCGCCCATCCGTCGCTTCCTGCTTCGGGAGTACCCCTTTGCCCTGCCGTACCTCGTGCGCGACGAGGACGTGGTGGTGCTCGCCATCGCGCACCTGCGTCGCCGGCCTGACTACTGGCTGCCCCGCGCGCGAAGCCGCCCGTAGGCCCGCGCCTACTCCTTCACCGCGCCGGCCGTGAGCCCGGACACGATGCGCCGCTGGAACAGCACCGTGAGCACCACCAGCGGCAACGTGGCCACCACCGACGCGGCGGCAATTTCCCCCCACGGTTCCTTGTACTCACTGGCGAAGAGGCTGATGGCCACCGGCACCGTGCGCTTCTCCGGCGTGGACAGGAACGTCAGCGCGTAGAGGAACTCGTTCCACGCGAAGATGAAGACCAGGATGGCCGTCGTCGCCAGACCCGGCGCAGCCAGGGGCAACAGCACCCTTCGGAACGCACCCACCGGCGTGCACCCATCCACCCGCGCCGCCCGGTACAGCTCGTCCGGCAGCTGGCGGAAGAACGATGTCAGCACCCACAGCGTCAGTGGCAGCGCGAACGTCGTGTACGGCAACGCCAGACCCACCAGGCTGTCCCTCAGCCCCACCGCGTTGAGGATGAGGTACAGCGGGCTCACCGTCGCGATGGGCGGGAACATCGACACGCCCAGCGCCGCGGACAACAGCAGTCCCCTCCCCCGGAACTCCAGCTTCGCCAGCGCGAACGCCGCGGACGCGCCCACCGTGAGGCAGAACACCGTCGTCAGCGTCGCCACCACCAGCGAGTTCAACACCGCCCACAGGAACGGCCGCCCGAACAACACACTCTCGTAGTTCGCCCCCGTCAGGTGCGACGGCCACGGCCGGGTAAGCTCGCCGTCCGGCCACAGGCTCGTGAGCACCTGCCACAGGAACGGCCCCAGGAAGAACGTGAGGAACGCCACCACGGCCAGCGCCGTGCCCAGCCCCGGCCGCTTCATCGCCGCCCCTCCTCGCGCCCCAGCCAGCGCAGCCACACCACCGCCAGCAACACCACGCACAGGAACGTCGCCACCGACAGCGTGCTGCCGTACCCGAAGTCCCCGGAGCGCATCAGCGTCTTGTACGCGTAGATGCTCAGCGTCTCCGTCGTGTTCGCCGGTCCGCCCTCCGTCAGCACGTAGATGGCGTCGAACACACGGAACGCGTCCAGCGACCGGAACAGCACCGCCAACAGCAGCGCGGGCTTCAGCAAGGGCATCGTGATGGACCGGAACTGCCGCCACCCCGACGCCCCGTCCACGCGCGCCGCCTTGTAGAGGTCCTCCGGAATCCCCTGCAGCCCCGCCAGCACCAGCAGCGCCACGAAGGGCGTCGTCTTCCACACGTCCACCAGGATGGCCGCGTGCAACGCATACCCCGGCGCCCCCAGCCAGTTGATCTCCGCCCCACCCAGCAGCCGGTTGATGAGCCCGTAGTCCGGGTTGAACATCCACGCCCACAGCCGAGCGCTCACCACCGTGGGAATCGCCCACGGCACCAGCACCGACGCACGCAACAAGCCCCGCCCCGGGAACGCGCGGTTGAGCAGCAGCGCCAACGGCACCGCGAGCAGCAACTCCACCGTCACCGCCACCGCCGTGAAGTACGCCGTGTTCCCCAGCGCGGACCAGAAGCGAACGTCCCCCATCAGGTAGGCGTAGTTCTCCAGCCCCGTGAAGCGCCGCTCGCCGAACACCAGGATGTACCGGTGCAGGCTCAGCCATATCGCCGCCAGCACCGGGTACAGCGCCACCACGGCCAGCACCACCACCGCGGGCGCCACCAGCAGGTATGCCTGCCGCCGCTCCCGAGCCTGCGAACCCGCGCCCCTCATTCCGCCTCCGGAGGCTGCTCACCGGTCAGGTGATCCACCTGCTTCTGCGCCCGAGTGAGCGCCACCTCCGGAGTCCGCAGGCCCGTCACGGCGGCGGAGAACTCGCTCTGCAGCACGTCCGCGATGAGCAGGTAGTACGGCGTCACCGGCCGGGGGCGCGCCCGCACCAGCGCCTCCTTCAGGCTCGCGATGAACGGCTCCGCCGCGCGCAGCTCCGGGTCGTCATACAGGGCCATCCGTGGCGGGTTGCGCGCGTAGTGCAGCGCCAGCACGCGGTTCGCCTCCGGCGACGTCAGGTGAGCGATGAGCCGGGCCGCAGCCTTGCGCCGCGCGGGCGAAACATGCGCGTTCACCGCGAGCTGCCACCCGCCCAGCGTCCCCCACCCCGGCTGTCCATCCTTCGTCGGCAGCGGCGCGATGCCCACCTTGCCCCGGATGGGAGAGCCCTCCGCCTGCGCCTCGCTCCACGCATAGGGCCAGTTGCGCATGAACACCGCGCGGCCCTCCTGGAACACGCGCCGCGACTCCTCCTCGCCAAAGCCCGTGACCGTGGGAGGAGACAACCCGTCCGCGATGAGCCCATGCAGGTACGCCAGCGCCTCGCGCGCGGCCTCCGTCTCCAGGAGCACGCGCCCGTCCTCGCCCAGGGATTGCCCGCCGTGGCCCCAGATGGCCTCGTACACGTTGCAGGTCAGGCCCTCGTACTGCCGGCCCTGCCACACGTAGCCCTGGATGCCGGGCGTCTTCGCCATCGCGTCGCGAGTGAAGCGCCGCAGCTCCTCGTAGGTGCGCGGCGCGCGAGGCACCAGGTCCGAGCGGTAGTAGAGGACGCCCACGTCCACGTACCAGGGCACCGCGTACGTGCGCCCGTTCATCACGACGGCGTCCACCGGCCCGGGCAGGAACTCCTGGCGCAGGCGCTCGGGAGGGAAGTCCTCGGACAGGTCCGCCACCCAGCCCGCGCGAGCGAACTCCGGCACCCAGACGACGTCCGCCACCAGCACGTCGAAGTCCGTGGCCTTGCCCTGCAACGACGTGAGGAAGAACTGGTGCGCCAGGTCCGACGAGTTCGGCAGCGCCTCCGTCACCAACTCCACGTCCGGATTGGCGCGCTCGTACTGCGCCAGCAATTCACGGAACGGCTTCGGGTCACCCCACAGCGGCTGGAACTTGAAGACGATGCGAGTGCGGCCCCCCGTGCCCGCCTCCTCGGACGAGCGCCGGCAGCCTCCAACAGCGAGACCCAGCGCGACGAGGAGGACAAGGAGGCGACCCATGCGCCCGGATGACTCCAGCGCGAAGGCCCACCGTCAACGACAAGCCCCGCGCCCGGTCATCCAGGTGACACGGGCACCAAGGCCCCAAGCCCTGGAGCGAACAACCGCCGGGCCGTGGCCCCCACCGCGCGGCACGCGAGCGCATCCACCGCGCCGCCCACCAGCCCACCGGCCAGCGGCACCACCTTCGACAGGTTCACGACGCCCTTCTGCGACGCCTTGCTCACCAGCCGGAAGCCCACCGCGCGGTTGATGCTGCTCAGCGCATGCATCGGCACGGCCTCCAGCGCGCGCATGCCCAGCTGCTGGCTCACTTCGATACCGGCCTGCTTCACCACTTCCTTGCCAATGTCCCCCACGATGGCCAGCAGCGTGAGGGTCCGCACGCGGTCCTCCTCCACGTCATGCCCGTGGATGCGAGCAATGGCACCCACCAGCCGCGCCTGCACCATCCACGACACACCCAGGCCCGCGGGCAGCGACACCGGCAGGGTGAGCAGGCCGCCCAGCCCGGACAGGAAGCCCGTGGTGAACAGCTTCCCCGTCTCCCAGTGGATGAGCGAATTGATGCGCGCCTCGTGGTCCGCGTAGCGCGTGTCCCGCAGGTACTCGTCCGCCAGCCCCGTCGCGCTGCACAGCGGCCCCAGGCCATCGAAGCCCGCGTTCAGCACGGCGTTCACGACTTCCAGCGGCTTCGACATGCGTCCATCCTCCACGATGAGGCCAGCCCCGCATCCTAACCGGCGGCGGACCCCTGCTGGAGCGGCCCCTCCTTGTCCGTCCTCCAGGCAGGCACGCGAACCCCATACGCGGCGTCCCACGCGAGCCTGCCGGCCCGTCGAGGTCCGAGCCATCCCACGCACGGGGTATGGCCAAACCCACGCAATGGGTTGAAGCATGAATTCTTGCCACGCGGCCGGCCTGAGCCAGCATCCGCCGCCAATCCCAGACACCCCGAAGGAGCCCTGGATGTACGAGTATCACGTGGATGCCTTTGTCCCGCCCGCCCCCGGCTGCACCTCCACGGACCCGGGCTGGAACCCCAAGCGCTGCGGCGACTTCGCGAAGTTCCTCAACAACTACGCCGCGCAGGGCTGGAAGCTGCACTCCAGCGAATACCGCGCCGTCACCGCGACCAAGGGCTGTGGCACCGCGACGGGCTCCTGGCTGGTGTGCGTCTTCGAGCGGACGAAGCAGGAATGAGCCCGGGCCCTCCGCCCTGGGAAGGCAACCCCTACTCCGCCCTCGCCCTCTTCCCCGAGGAGGCCCGCGAGCTCCAGGCCGCACCCTCGCCCCAGCCCACCCGCCTGCCCTGGTGGCTCAACCCGCTGTGCCTGGTCGCGGTGGGGCTGGTCCTGCTGTACCGCCACGCGGTGCCCCACCGTTGGAAGCGGCAGTGCATCTACACGCCCACGTGTTCGATGTACGGGCTCCAGTCCCTGAAGAAGTACGGCCTCTGGCGTGGAGGCCTCCGCACCCGGGCGCGCATCCGGCGCTGCAACGAAGTGCTGTTCCTCGGGGGAACCGACCTGCCCTGAGGCGCCCTACTCCAGCGCCGGAACGGTCAGCTCCTTCGGCGGAACCCGCGGCAGGCGCACGGTGAACACCGTGCCCTCCGCCGCGGACGAACGCGCGTCCACCGTCCCGCCGTGCGCCAGCACCAGCTGCCGGACGATGTAGAGCCCCAGCCCGATGCTGCGCTCGGAGCGCCCCGCCGTCGTGCCGCGCTGGAGCGGCTCGAAGATGCGCGGGAGCATCTCCGGGGGAATGGGGTCCCCACCATTGCGCACGTTCACCACGACAGCGTCCTGCTCGCCCCGGCTCTCCACGCGCACCGGCGTGTCCTCCGGGCTGTACTTCAGCGCGTTGCCCAGGATGTTGGACAGCACCTGCGCCATCCGGTCGGAGTCCCACGCCCCCTGCCCGTCCCCCACCTGCTCCATCTGGAGGATGCGCTCCGGATGCGCCGTGCGCGCCTCCTCCACCACCTGCAGCGTGAGCGCATGGAAGTCGCACGGCGCCGCGTGCACCGGGATGCCGCCGCCCATACGCGCCTGCGTGAAGTCCAACAGGTCGCGAATCATCCGCGTGGCCCGCTCCGCCGCGGACAGGACGCGCGCCGCCGCCTTCGCGTGCCACGGCTGGATGTCGTCGCGCCGGAGCATCAGCGATGCGCCCGTGAGGATGGCGCCCAGCGGGTTGCGCAGGTCGTGGCTGACAATGCCAATCAGCTGCTGCTCGAACTCCACCCGCGCCTGAGCCTCGTGCACCAGCTTCTGCCGCTCCTCCTCCGCCCGCCGCCGCTCCGTGATGTCGCGCATGGCGCCCACGATGCGCCGCGCCTTCCCGCTCGCTCCGCGCAGGATGGAGCCCTGCGCCGCCACGTACGCGTACTCCCCGTCCTTGCGCAGCACGCGGTACTCGTCCTGCCACCGGTCTTCGTCCGAATCGAACGCCCGCTGCAGCCCTGACAGCACCCGCTCGCGGTCCTCGCCGTGGATATGCCGGCGCCACCACGCCGCGTCCGCGTCCACCTCTTCCAGGGGGAAGCCGAAGACCTCCTCCGTCGCGTCGCCAATCCAGTGCATCGTGTCCGTCTGGAGATCCAGGTCCCAGATGGCGTCGAAGCTCGCGTGCGCCACCAGCTGGTAGCGCTCCTCGGAGCGGCGCAGCGCCTCCTCCGTGCGCTTGCGCAGCCGCACCCCTTCCGCCTCGCGCAGCGCCCGCCGCACGCTGGGACCCAGCCGCTCCAGCCGGTCCTTCAGCACGTAGTCCGTGGCGCCGCGCTTGAGCAGCTCGATGGCGCGGTCCTCGCCCAGCGCCCCGGACACGAAGAGGAACGGCGTGTCCGGACACACGGCCTTCGCCGCCTCCAGCGCGCTCATCCCGTCGAAGCCCGGCACGTTGTAGTCCGACAGGATGAGGTCGAACTTCCCCTTCTCCAGCGCCGCGACGAAGGCCGCCCGCCCCTGCACGCACTCCAGCGTCGAAGGCAGCCCGCCCTCCTCCAACTGCGCGGCCACCAACTGCGCGTCCAGCGGGCTGTCCTCCAGCAAGAGGATGGACAGGGGCCGCTCCGCCGATGGCAGAGTCGTCAGGTCCAGCGCGGCACCGCCGCGTGCGTTCACTTGGGGGCTCCAGTCGTACCGGGAGAGCCCGGAGGCGGCTGGTTCACCACCGCCCAGAACAGCCCCAGCTCGCGCAGCGCGGACACGAAGTCAGGGAAGGCCACGGGCTTCACCACGTAGGCGTTCACGCCCAGGCCGTAGCTGCGCGCCAGGTCCCGCTCCTCGCGCGACGAGGTGAGCATCACCACCGGCACCGCCTTCAGCTCCGGGGCGCCCTTCACCTTCTCCAGCACCTCCAGCCCATCCACCTTCGGCAGCTTCAAATCCAACAGCACCACCGCCGGGTGGCCGTCCTGCCGGTTCGCGTACTCGCCCTTGCGGAAGAGGTAGTCCAGCGCTTGCTGTCCGTCGCGCACCACCACCACCTCGTTGGCCAGGTGCACCTCTTCCAGCGCCGCCAGGGTGAGCGCCACGTCGTTGGCGCTGTCTTCCACCAGGAGGATCCGCTTGAGGTCAATCACGCGTGCGTCTCGACTTTCTTCTCCACGGGAGAAGCGCGGGGCAGGGTGAAGGTGAAGGACGCGCCCTGCCCCACGGCGCCCTCCGCCCAGGTCCGTCCTCCATGGCGAGACACGATGCGCCGCACGTTCGCGAGCCCGATACCGGTGCCCTCGAACTCCTCGGCCGTGTGCAGGCGCTGGAAGACGCCGAACAACTTATCCACGTACTGCATCTCGAAGCCCACGCCGTTGTCGCGCACCCACACCGCGACCTCGCCTTCCGTCTCGCGTGCTCCCACCTCGATGAGGGTCTCCGGCTTGGGGCGGGTATACTTCAGCGCGTTCGCCAACAGGTTGTGGATGACCTGCCGCAGGAGCGACGGGTCGCCCTCCACTGTGGGCAGGCTTCCCACCCGCCACTCCACCTGCCGCCCGGTGGCCTCCGGCATCAGGTCGCGCCGGGCCTCCTCCACCAGCTGGCCCAGGTCCACCCGCGACTGGCGCAGCTCCGCCCGTCCCATGCGGCTGAACGCGAGCAGGTCATCCACCAGCGTTCCGCCCTGCTTCGCCGCGCCCGCGATGGTGGAGAGGTAGCCCTTCGCCACGTCGTCCAGCTTCGCGCCCGCCCGCCGCTCCAGCAACTGCGCGAAGCCGGTGATGTGCCGAAGCGGCGCGCGCAGGTCGTGCGACACGGAGTAGCTGAAGGACTCCAGCTCCTTGTTCGCCTCCTGGAGCTGGGCGGTGCGCTCGCGCACGCGCTTCTCCAGGCCCGTGTTCAGGTGGCGGATCTCCTCCTCCGCCTGCTTGAGGCTCTCCAGCGTGCGGCGCTCGTCGTCGATGTCCGTGTTGGTGCCGAACCAGCGGACGATGCGCCCCTCGCCGTCCCGCACGGGCCTGGCGCGCGACAGGAACCAGCGGTAGCTGCCGTCCGCGCGGCGCAGGCGGAACTGGTCCTCCCACAGCGTCCCCTCGCGCAGGGCCGCGTTGAAGCGCTCCAGCACGCGCCCGGCGTCCTCCGGGTCGATCAGCTCGCTCCAGTCCTTCTCCCCCACCTGCGAGGGCGACGTCCCGGTGTAGTCGTACCAGCGCTGGTTGAACCAGAAGAGGCGCCCCTCCGGCTCCGCCATCCACGACAGCTGCGGGATGGAGTCCGCCAGCGTGCGGAACTGCTGCTCGCGCTCCTTCAGCTCCGCGGCCAGC
This sequence comes from Corallococcus exiguus, assembly GCF_009909105.1. Classification (NCBI taxonomy): domain Bacteria; kingdom Pseudomonadati; phylum Myxococcota; class Myxococcia; order Myxococcales; family Myxococcaceae; genus Corallococcus; species Corallococcus exiguus. Next base: position 17,216 of record NZ_JAAAPK010000023.1, on the reverse strand, counting down.
GCCTCGATGCGCCGGCGCGCCAGCACCTGCTCCGTCACCTCCCAGGACACGGACACGATGCCGTCCACCTTGCCCTCCGCGTTGCGCAGCGGCTGGAAGGTGAGGTTGAAGTAGCCCTCGGGCGCGTCCTGCCCCACGTCACGGCCCAGGCGCATGGGCACCTCGTGGCCGCGGTAGGTCTCGCCGGTGCGGTAGACCTCCTCCAACTGGGCCACCTGCCCCTGGCCGTTCAGCTCCGGCAGCGCCTGGCGCACGGTCAGCCCCAGGAGCGGCCGGGAGCCGGTGAGCTTCAGGCGCAGGTCGTTGGCCATCTCGAAGACGAGCTCCGGCCCACGCAGCACGGTGATGGCGGCGGGCAGCTGCTTGAGCACCGCGAACAGGTTGCGCCGCTCCGCCTGCGCCGTCTCGTACAGGCGCGCGTTCTCCAGCGCCACGCTGGCCATCTGCGCCAGCTGCACGGCGATGGTCTCGTCCTCCGCGTCGAAGTCGCCCTCCAGCTTGTCGGACACCTGCATCAGGCCCAGGTTGCGGCCGTCGTGGCCCACCAGCGGCACGGCGAGGAAGCCCTTCAGGGGCAGTGCGGGGGGCGGCGCGGGGGGCGCTTCCGAGTAGGCCGCGTGCTGACGCAACTCCGCGCGCGTCAGGCGCAGCGGCCGGTTCTCCTGGCACACCCGGGCGAAGAGTCCGCGCTCGTCCACGCCCACCTGGGCGGCGCCGGGCGCCTGCGGATCATGCTCCACCGCGGACAGCGAGCCGAGCGTCGGCGCGCCCCGTCCGTCCGCCACCTGCACGAAGGACTGGTTCGCGCCAATCAGCTTGCGCGCCTTGAGCGTCACGAGCTCCAGGATGGCCGGCACGCTGCCCGCCGCGTTGAGCGCCAGGCTCGCGCGCGACAGGCCGCGAAGCTGCTCGGTGCGGCGCAATTCGCCCGCCATCAGACGGGTCCGCTCCGCGTCGGCGCGCTTGCGAGCGGTGATGTCCTGCACGGTGCCCACGAAGCGCACCGGCTTGCCGTCCTGGAAGTGCGTGCGGCCCGTGGCGCGCACCCAGCGCTCCACGCCGTCCTTCAACCCCACGGTGCGGTAGGCCACGTCGTAGTCGCCCTTGCCGGTGGGGTCCCAGCTGAGCGCGATCGCGCGCTGCACGGCGTCCCGGTCCTCCACGTGCAGGCCCGCGAGGAACAACTCGTAGGACGACTCCGAATCGGGCGGCAGGCCGAAGAGCGCCTTGCAGCGCGCGTCCCACCTGAGCTCGTTCGTCGCCAGGTCCATGTCGAAGGTGCCCAGCGCCGTGGCCGTCAGCGCCAGGCGCAGGCGCTGCTCGCTGTCCGCCAGCGCGGCCTGCTGCTTTCGCAAATCCTGCGCGAGCGCCTCCGTGTGCCGGCGCGCGCGCACGAACTCCGTCACGTCGGTGGCCAGGGTGATGATGCCGGACGCGGTGCCGTCCACCTCCACCATCGGGTGGTAGATGACGTTGAAGAAGACGGAGTCCGGCTGGCCGTCGCGCACCAGCTTCACCTCGAACTCCGGCCGCACGAAGGGCTGCTTCGTGCGCACCACCCCGCGCAGCACCTCCATGACCTCCGGCTGCGAGGCCATCTCCGGGAACACGTCCGTCAGCGCCTGACCCGGCGTCACCCGGCGGCCCACCAGCAGCTCGTAGTAGGGGTTCGCCAGCTCGAAGACGAAGTCCGGCCCGCGCGTGATGGAGATGCCCACCGGGGCCTGCATGAAGAAGGCGTGCAGCCGCTCGCGGTGGACGGCCTCCAGGGCGTCGCGCTCGCGCTCGCGCAGCGACTCCTCGCGCCGCTGCACGGCTTCGCGCGCCAGGTGCAGCTCCACGAACATGGACACCTTCGCCAGGAGGATTTCAGGCCGCAGCGGCTTGCGCAGGTAGTCCACCGCGCCGTGCGCGTACGCCGCCAGCCACTCCTTCTCGTCGCCATCGCCCGCGGTCATCAGCAGCACGGGCGTGCGCCGGCTGCGCTCGCGCTCGCGCAGGAGGCCCAGCACCTCCACGCCCGTCATGTCGCCCAGGTTCATGTCCATCAGGACGGCGGCGAAGTCCTCGTCCAGCACGCGCCGCAGGGCCTCGCGTCCGGAGGTGGCGCGCACCAGCCGCTGCCCCAGGGGCGTGAGGATGCCCTCCAGCGCCAGGAGGTGCCCGGGCGTGTCGTCGACAATGAGGATGCTGGCCCTGGGAGAAGACGCGGGCACGGATGCGGCGGCGGAGGACATGGTGGAGGCTCGGGGGACGGGCTCCTCTTCCCTTTAGGCTGACGGGCACACGGCGGGGGACGGGCCCGGCTTCGGTGTGTCGCTCGTTGACGGCAGGACAACACTCCACGCCGCAACCTGCCTCCTGCCTCCCGTCGATTCCAGAAGAACCCTCGGGAGTTGCCCGTTTCACGCCTTCCCGTCCGCCAGGAGACCCACCAGGAGGGCGCCCGTCCCCCAGGCTGCACCTCGTTGGTGCTTCAGGTTTCCAGTCCGATCAGGGCGAGGGCAGTCGTCGCAGGGACGTCATGGGGAACGGCGCCCAGAAGGGCGTCGCCAGGCTCTCCCCTTCCAGCGGGAACCAGGCCCCGTCCCTTCCCGCCAGGACGTGGAAGTCCTGCGCGGGGGTGAAGCCCTGGCCCACGAGCGCCATCCGTTCACCCTTCGCGTTGGTGGCCACGTCCAGCACGAGCACCGTGTGGCCGGGGCTGCCGCCCAGGACGAAGAAGTCCCCGGGGCGCAGCTGCTCCCGCGTGGGACGGGCGCCCTCCGTCTGGATGGACAGGGTGCCCGCGTAGGTGAAGAGCAGGTTCAGGTAGTTGCGGAAGGCCGCCCGCGAGCTGTCCGCCGCCGCGCTCCCCGGCACCCACGTCACCTTCGAGCCGGAGACGCGCGCCCGCTCCCCGGCCGCGTACCTGGGCCAGGACGCCAGGTGGCCGCTGGTGAAGCGGTAGGCGATGCGCTCCGACTGGCCGGACGCCCAGCGCCACTCCGCGTGAAGGCGCAGGATGGAGTCCGCGCACTGCTGGAGGTTCGCGGTGCCCACGTCCAGCTCCCCCACCGCCGCCAGCCGGGAGTCGGAGGCCGCCAGCACGGTATTGCCCTGGAAGTCGCGCACGGGGGAGCCATCTGAGCGCAGGGGCAGGCCGCGCAACCAGGCGCCAAAGGAGCCCGCCTCCAGGGGCATGCGCGTGTAGCCCTCCGGAGGCGCGAAGGTCTCCTCCAGCGAGCGCACCTGGGCGGAGGCTGGCAGCCACGGGTAGCGCGTCCGCTCCTCCGCAGTGGGGGCACGGGTCGCGACCTTCGCCCGTCCGGCCGCTTCACAGCTCGCCAGCGGCAGCGCGACGGTGAGCAGGGTGGCCAGTGCCAGCAGGGGGCGGAAGGGTCCCATCGCGTTCAAGAGGCGGACTCCAGGAGGACAGAGGCCGGGGAAAATCCCGGGCCATGCCCTGGGACACCGTACGCGGGCCGCGGGGTCCTTTCGTCGGGCGTGGATCCACGAGGGCACCAGAGGAGTTCTTCGCTGGACGCTCGCCATGCCGGGCAGGTGCGCCCCGGGGGCCGAGCACTACCTTTTGAAAGCCATGCACCGTCGGGCAAGCCTCGTGCTGCTCAATACGCTGTCCCTGTCGCGACTGCCGCTCGCCGCGGTGTTCATCGCGGTGTCGGACCTGCGCATGAGGGCCTTCCTGGTGGTGCTGGCCGCGGCGACGGACTTCCTGGACGGTTGGATTGCCCGGCACCGGGGACTGGCCACGCGCCTGGGAGCGCTCATCGACCCGGTGGCGGACCGCGCCTTCATGGTGACGGCCTTCATCGTGTGTCTGCTGGACGGGCTCATCGACCCCGTGGAGCTGACGCTGCTGCTCCTGCGGGACATCGGCACGGCCATCGGCTTCATCGTCGCCAGGGTGCGGCCGGACATGCGGGCCGTCGAGCTCAAGGCGCGGATGCTGGGCAAGGTCGTCACGACGTTGCAGCTCGCGGTGTTGCTGTGCGTCCTGCTCTACCCGCCGCTGGTGCGGCCGCTCGTCGCGCTCGTCGCGCTGCTGTCGCTGGCGTCGGTGGTGGACTACACGCGGGCGGTGTGGCGGCAGCGTCAGCGCCGGGAACTGCCGCCGTCACGGCCGTCCTCGCACCTTCCCCATGGGCCCACGAGCGCGCCCATAGGGTCCGTGCGGGAGTGACGCGAAGGCCTCACGCGGACACGGCGCGCATGTCCACGGACAAGGCCAACCGGGCGCGTTCGCGCTCCATGGCGGCGCGCTCGCCGTCGGACAGGGCGGCCCAGACCTCGTCCATCGTGTCGAGCAGCGCATCCGCTTCGGGTGAATCCCCGCCGGGCGCGCAGGCGCGGACGAGGGCCAACTTGTGCAACAGGGTTCGGTATCGGTTGTAGACCGTCATCGTCCGGGAGACGCTGACGGGGCCATGCGGCTGACGGAGGGGCCGCGGGCTACCGGCGGCGTTGAGTCTCGGCGTCGCGTCGGGCCTCGGCGCCGGTCAGCACGGCGATCTCCCGCGTGTGGCTCCGGCCCACCAGGTTCACGGTGGCGCGCACACGCTCGCCCTCCTTGAGCTCCGTCACACCGATGTCCTCACCGTCGCGGACGACGCGCGTCTGGGTGCTGATCTCCAGCGGCAGGCGTGAGCCATCGTTGTCGATGACGACCACCGTGTCGGACACCGAGCGCACCTTTCCCCGGTAGATGGCGTCCACCACCGCGACGCCCTGCGAGGCGCCAGGAGCGGAGGGCTTCGCCGTGGAGGGAGCCCCCGTCCCCGTGTTGCCCGTCCCCCCCGTGCCCGAGTTCGTCTCCGGGCCCGGGTTGGGCGGAGTCGTCTGCCCCTCCGGGTTCGGCTCCGCGCTGGGGCTGTTCGGATCCGACCCAGCCCCGGTGCCCTGGGCGGGCGCGGCCCCAGGAGCCGTCCCAGCGGGGGCCTGCGTGTTCGTCCCGGAGCCGCCCGTCCCGGGCTGCTGTTGCGGCACGGGCGCCGGAGCTTGCGGCGTGGCCGCGGGAGTCCGCGGCGTGATGACTCGCGCACCCGCGGGAGCAGGGGTCTCCTCGGACGCCGCGTCATCCTCCATGCCGCCGGATGGAGTCCCGGCGCACATCAGCAGGCAGGCCAGCCCCGCGATCCCCAATCCCAGCCAGGTGTCTCGCCTCATGCGCCGCGTGCCTCCCTTCGTGGGAAGGTGCACGCGCACGCGGCGCGAACCACCCGCCCGGAGGACTTGCGGTCGCCTGCCCGCCCGGGCTGCCAACCCACGACCCGGCGCCTGCTCGGGAAAAGGAAACGCCCCCGGTCCCACGAAGGGACGCGGGGGCGTCAGGCCCACGGGCGCGAAGGCGCGCGGTTACGGCAGCGGGAGCGGGCCGCCGCCTTGGGGCAGCGTGCGCGCCAGCTCCACGGCCTTGGCCGCCTGCACCAGGCCATAACCGTACTTCTCGTCCTTGCCCGGCGTCGTCTTGTCGTCCTTCGCCGTCTTCTCCAGCACCGCGCGCACGTGCGCGGCGCTCAGGTCCGGCCGGGCGCTGAACACCAGCGCGGCGACGCCCGACACGTGCGGGGTGGCCATGGAGGTGCCCGACTCGCGCTGGTAGTCCAGGCCGGTGATGGACACCGTCACATCCTGGCCCAGCAGCTTCTTGAGGGACGCGCCGGCCGCCATGGACACCGACACCGTGGGCACCCAGTGCGAGTTCGAGGAGCCCAGCGTGAAGGTGCCCTCCGCGTCGTCCGCCACGTTGTTGCCGATGATGACCGCGCGGGCGCCGGCCTGGATGACGTTGCGCGCCTTCTCCTCGAAGAACAGGTCGCCGCGGTCCACGTACGCGACGAAGCCGTCGCAGGTGGCGGTCTCACCGCACGCCGCGCGGTCCGCGCCCAGGCCGCAGTTGACCAGCCGGCCCGTGTACGTGCCCTGCGCGGTGTACGTGAGCGGCGACGAGGTGACGGGCGCCGACGCCGCGGTCACCGAGGACAGCGACGCCGCCCCCAGCACCGTGGCGCTCAGCACGTTCACGCCGGGCCCCACCACGGACAGCTCCTGGCCGAACTGCGAGAAGGGCGCGTACTCGCCCTGCAGGTCCACCGCGCCCACCGCCATCACCGACGGCAGGTACGCGGCCGGATACGCGATGCCGCGCTTGCCGTCATTGCCGCTGGCCGCGACGGACAGCATGCCGTTGCCGTTCTCCCAGACCTTCTCGAACATGAGCTGCTCGGTCTCGGACGGATCCGGCGCGCCCAGCGACAGCGAGGCAATCCGCGCCCCTTGCGAATGGCACCAGTCCACCGCCGCGATGACGTCGTCCGTGCGGCCGCCGCCGTCCGTGTCCAGCACGCGCGCGACGAGCAGCGACGCGCCCGGCGCCACGCCCACCACGCCGTTCGGCTCCTCCCCGGGCGCCACGCGAGCGCCGGAGCCCGCGCCGAACTGCGCCAGGATGGTCGCGGACACGTGCGTGCCGTGGCCGCCGCCCACCTTCACCACGCCCTGGGACACGCTCTGGTCGGACGGGTCGTCATCGTCGTCGACGAAGTCCTTGCCCATGACGAACGCCGCCTTCAGCTCCGGGTGCTTGCTGTCCCAGCCGCTGTCGATGACGCACACCTTCACGCCCTCGCCCGTGGGCGCGCCGGGGTCGATGACGCCGTCGTTGTTCGCGTCCCACAGCTGAGGGACCTGGATCAGCTTCAGCCCTTCGGTGTACTCGCCCACCGACCCCTGCGTGCTGTACGCGCCCTGCCACGACGCCAGCGGCGGGGGCGTGGGCAGCCCCAGCGCGCGCACGCGGCGGTTGGGCGTCACGGAGAGCACGTCCGGGTGGAGCTTCAGCGCGGAGATGGCCTCCGGCGACAGCCGGGCGGACACCACGTTCATGTTCGGGATGCGGCGCTTCACCGTGCCGCCCTCGCGCTCCACGGCCGCCGCGATGTCCGCCGAAGCTGCCAGCGCGCTCGCGGACACCTTCGACTTGTAGGTGATGATGACGCCGTCCGGCGCCGTGTCCGTGCTCAGCGGGGAGACGCCCGGCTTCGGCAGCGACACCTCCGCGGTGCCAGGACACGCCTGGGGCAGGACATCGATGGGTTCGGGGTCGCTGCCACAGCCGCTCGCCACCAGTCCGGACAACCCGAGCCCAAGCCAAAGCCAACGCTTCATGGGGTGTATCTCCTTCGCCCGGCCAACGTGGATTACCGCGCCGTGACCTGCCGCCCCCGAAAAGGGGGCCGGGAAGAACGGGCCGACCCTGCTTCCCGTTCCCCAGACGATTTAAGCATGGACGCAGCACGACTGCTCGGGCGGCTGTCGTGCGCCCGACGGCCATCCGGTGCCAGTCCATCGTGAGGCGCTCAACGCTCGTGGGGAGCGCCTCGCTCGCGGCAGGACCTCCGGCCCGGCATGACGCACCGTGCCCGGCCACCTGGCAGGACGTCAGGCGTCGGAAGGATCCACGCCGAAGATGCGCTGGGCATCCACGGCATAGGCCGCCAGCTGACGCTCGGTCTCCGCGGTGTCCCAGCCCAGGAGAGGCGCCATCACCTCCGCAGCGCGGACAGCGGCGGCGCGGCCCTGGTCGCGCGTCTCGAACGCGACCTTGAGGCGGCGGATGAGCAGGTCCGCCAGCGTCTGGACCATCTCGTGGGACACGCCCCAGGCGGCCTCGGCGCGGCGGTAGGGCAGGCCCTCCACCAGCGGCTCGGCCAGCGCGGGCGACTCGCGAGTGAGCGCCCACACCGCGTGCCAGCGGCTGCCGTACGCGCGAACCAGGTGTTCGCCCGTGGCGGCATCCCCCACCTCCTGCTTCGCCGCCGCGAGCTCCGCGTCCAGCTTGAGGATGTCGCCGCCCGGCAGGGGCTGCTCGTGGGTGACGGGCTTCTTGTGCGGGCGGGACAGGTGGCGCTCCACGGCGTTGACCACATCGCGGGCCATGACCCGGAAGGTGGTGAGCTTGCCGCCGCTGATGGCCAGCACGCCGGACGGGCTCACGTCGATGGAGTGCTCGCGGCTGGCGCTGCCCGCGTCGCTGTTGCCGTGGTAGCCGCTCGCCGCGAGCGGGCGGATGCCGGCCCAGGCGCTGACCATGTCCTGACGGGTGAGGTTCGCCTCGGGGAAGAAGGCGTTGGCGGAGGAGAGCAGGTAGGCCACGTCCGCCTCGCTCGCGCGCACCTCGGCCGGATGGGCGCGGGTGGCGGTCTCCGTCGTGCCGATGAGGGTGAACGCATCCGCGGGCAGGATGAACATCACGCGGCCATCCACGGGCGACAGGAGCGTGAGCGCATCCCCGATGTTCAGCCGAGAGCGGGGCACCGCGATGTGCACGCCCTTGCTGCCGCGCACCGCGGGCCCCGTGCGCTCCTGCTGCGACGAATCCAGCCGGCGGATCTCATCGCTCCAGGGCCCGGTCGCGTTGACGACGGCGCGAGCGTGCACGGTGTGCTCCAGGCCGGTGAGGTGATCCACCACCACCGCGCCCTTCACCTTGCCGTCCTCCAGCACCAGCCGCTTCACGGAGGCGTGGTTGAGCACCACCGCGCCGGCCTCGCTCGCGCCCAGCGCGTTGGCCAGCGTGAGGCGAGCATCGTCGGTGGCCGCGTCGTAGTAGCGGGCCCCACCCTTGAGCCCCTCGGAGCGGATGCCGGGCTCGGCCTCCACCAACTGCTTGAGCGACAGGCGCTGATACGCCTTCACGTTCCGGAACAGGGACAGGGCGTCGTACAGCATCAGGCCCGCGTTGAGCTTCCAGCGCGGCACACGAGCCCCTTCGTAGACGGGCCAGATGAAGGCCAGCGGGCGCACCAGGTGAGGCGCCAGGTGGAGCAGGCGGCGCCGCTCGATGCTCGACTCGAAGACGAGCCCCAGGTGGCCATGCTCCAGGTAGCGCAGGCCACCGTGGATGAGGCGCGACGAGCGGCTGGACGTCCCGCTGGCGAAGTCCTCGCGCTCCACCAGGGCCACCTTCAGGCCCCGCAGCGCCGCGTCCCGAGCAGCACCCGCCCCCGTCACCCCGCCGCCAATGACGAGCAGGTCGAACGACTCACTCCCCAGCGCACGCAGACGGTCGGCGCGCGAGGGCGGGGCGGGAACCTCGGTAGAGGCAGGCAGGGAACGAAGAACGGCGGATTCGGAACGCACGTGACGAGTCTATGACGGGAAGTCTGTGGCCGCAGCGGATTCCGATGCAATGCGTCAAGCGGTCCACGGGGTCATGGGACTGGGCGGCAAGGAACTGTCTGGCAGCGGGCGGCGGAGGCCGCCTTGCGTGTCGTGGGGAGGACGGATAGGCAGGCAGCCGCCTCACCTCCCCCGTCCTGGACGCTCCGCCGCCGCACCCCGAACCGCCGTGTGGGATACCCGAGACCGACGAGACCTGGCGTTCCTGGGACTGTGGGTCCTGGTGTACGGGCTCGCGGTGGCGCCGGTGCTGCACGCGGTGGTGGGACACGGCGGAGGCCTGGGGCGCCACGAACACGGCGTCAGCACCCACGTCCACCGAACCCAGGCCGCATGTGACGCGACCCGGGCCGCGTGTCCGACGGAGTCCGAACAGGGCACGCCGGAAGGAGCGAAGCAGGGCCACGGCCACCAGCACCTGACAGGCTCGGTGGAGCACCTGCTGGCGGTGGCGGCGAGCTGGACGGTGTTCGTGCCGCCGAAGTTGCGCTGGGTGTCCTGGCGCGTGGAGCCGGAGCGAAGCCCGGAGTGGTCACCGGGTCAGCGGTTGCGGTCCGCGGCGATGCCGCAGGGCCCATAGCCCCCGTCGGACTTCCGGAAGGATGACTCGCGAGCATGCGGACCGTCTGGCCCAGGCCAGACACGGGCCTGCGTGAGCGTGTGTCCTCGAGCCCCGTCTGTCTTTCAACCCGCACGCTCCGGAACGCGTCCCGACGCGAGCCGGGGACGTGCCGTCGTCTCCTCGTGTCGTCCCCACCGTGACCATGTTGCTCATCGCGTTCGCCACGCTCTCGACGAGTCTTCCCTCGGCCGTGCCCGCCGCACAGGAAGAGCCGCGCCAGGAAGTCACCGGTCACGTGGAGACAGAAGCCACGCCGGAACACCAGCAACCCGAAACACAACAGCTCACGGAGGCCACCGGGAAGCAGCGGTCCACGGTGGTGCGAGGGGCACGTCCGGCCCAGAGCGCCGCCGAGGTCACCATCGGCCGGGACATCCTCGACACGGCACCGCGAATGAACGCGACGGACGTGCTCCGCGTGGTCCCGGGCCTGGTGGCCTCGCAACACAGCGGCGAGGGCAAGGCACAGCAGCTCTTCCTCCGAGGCTTCGACGCGCTCCACGGCCAGGACGTGGAGCTGAACGTCGGAGGCCTGCCGGTGAACGAGGTGAGCCACATCCACGCGCTCGGCTACGCGGACACCAACTTCATCATCCCGGAGCTCGTCCAATCGCTGGAGGTGACGGAGGGCTCCTACCGCGCGTTCCAGGGGGACTTCGCGGTGGCGGGAACGGTGCGCATGGACCTGGGCGCCCGCGAGAAGGGGGTGGAGTTCGCCGGCACGCTGGGCCAGTTCAACATGCGCCGGCTCGTCGTGACGGTGCGCCCGGGCGAAGACCCCGGAACCTTCGCGGCGGCGGAAATCGGAGAGAGCGACGGCTTCGGCCCCCAGCGAGGCTACGGCCGGGCCACCCTGCTCGCCCAGGCGAACATGGACCTGGGCCACGGCCTGAGCGCGCGAATCCTGGGAGGAAGCTACGTCACGCGTTTCGACTCCCCCGGAGTGGTGCGCGAGGACGACCTCGAAGCCGGGCGCCGCACCTTCTACTCCGGCTCCTTCGACCGTCAGGGAGGCACGGTCTCCAGGCACCAGCTGCTCATCGGCGTGGACCTCCCGCGCGAGGGCACCGCGCGCACGCGCCTGGAGGCCTTTGGAATCCTCTCGGACCTGCGCCTGCGCAACAACTTCACGGGCTACCGGGTGGACGACCGGGGCGACGGCCTGGAGCAGACCCACGACGGCTCCACCCTGGGCCTGCGAGCCGAGCACCGCCGCCAGGTCACGCTCTTCGACCGCCCCGTAGCGTTGGAGCTGGGCCTGGGAGGAAGGCGCGACGGCATCCACCAGACGCAACGCCGTTACCGCGAGACGGACGGCACCTTCTTCGCGGAAGAAGTGGACGCGAACATCACCCAGACGGACGTCTGGGGTTACGCCGAAGCCAGGCTCCCACTGGGCCGCTGGGCCTTCCGGCTGGGAGGCCGCGCGGACGCGCTGGGCGTGGAGGTCTTCGACACGCTCGCCTTCCGAGACCCGCGCTACTACGACGGACAGGGCTACTCGCGCAGCGCCTTCGGGGTGCACTGGGGCGCGAAGGCCGGCGTCGAATACGCGCTCACGGACACCTGGGCCCTCTTCGCCAGCTACGGAGACGGCTTCCGTTCCCCGCAGGCGCGAAGCCTCGCGGAAGGAGAGCAGGCGCCCTTCGTGAACGTGCACGGCGCGGAACTGGGCACGAGGAGGGATGGAGAACGTCTGTCCTTCCAGGCGAGCGTCTTCGGCTCGCAGGTAGCGGACGACTTCTTCTTCGAGCACACGGTGGGCACCACCGTCTTCACGGGAGAGACGCTGCGCACGGGCATCTCCGCGTCCCTGCAGGCGCGTCCGCTCGAAGGCGTCACGGCCGCGCTGAGCGCCACGGTGGCGAACGCGACGGTGACGAAGACAAACGCGAAGCTCCCCTACTTCGCGCCGCTGGTCGCTCGAGCGGACATCGGTTGGGAGAAGCCGCTACCCGGCATCGACTCCGTGCTGTCGCTAGGTACGGGCCTCACGCTCATCGGGCCCAGGCCCCTGCCCTACGACGAATACAGCCACACCGTGTTCCTCGCGGACGTGCAGGCAGCGCTGCGCCGGGGAGCGCTCGCGCTGCGGCTCGACGTGAAGAACCTGCTCAACACGCGCTGGCGCGACGGCGAGTTTGTCTACAGCTCGCGCTTCGACCCCACCACCCAGCCGAGCCTCGTTCCAGCCAGACATTTCACCGCGGGGGAACCACGCGTGGCCTCGCTCACCCTGGAGGTCCACCTGTGATGAACCCGATTCCCACCCCGCTCCAAGCGCTGGCGCTGACCGCGACCCTGATGAGCCTGGGCTGCGGCGGCAAGACCGAAGCGGAGCGCCGCACCTTCGCCGTGACGATGACGGCGACAGCGCCCACGGCCCACAACGAGTACGGCTGGACGGTGACGCCCGAAGCCGCACAGCTCTCCGTGGGCTCGGTGCGCTTCTTCGAGGGCCGCGTGCTGCTGTCGCAACGCCTGCCCCGCTTCGACTGGTACTCGCTCATCGGGGGCACCGCGCACGCGCACCCCGGCCACTACGTCCCGGGCGACGCGCTGGGCGAGGTGTTGAACACCCGGACCGTGGATCTGCTCGCGGGCGGCAACCTGGGTGACGCCAACGCCGTCACCGGTGCGTACGGCTCACTGGAGCTGACGCTCGCGACGCCCACGGCGGCTTCGGACGCACAGAACGTCCTCGGAGGCCACCAGGCCCACGTGCGAGGCACCGCGACCCACACGTCCGGAGCCACGGTGCGCTTCGACGCGACGGTGGATCTGCCCAAGGCCATCGAAGGCGTGCGCTTCGAGCGCGACCTCCAGCAAGAGGCCGGCTTCGTGCGCATCGCGGTGGATCTGGGGACTTGGATGGACCGCATCGACTTCGCCACCGCGTCGCTTCCTGACGCGGCTGGCGTTTCCACCTTCCCCGCCAACAGCCAGGCCCAGAACGGCCTGGTGCGCGGCGTGGAAGACACCAGCGCCTACGTCGTGACGTGGGTGGAAGGAGCAGTGCAGTGATGAAGAATTGGCTGATGGGTGTGTCGTGTCTGGGCCTGGTCGCCTGCTCGTCGGGTCAAGGCAACGTGACGTTCACCGCGTACGGGGAGGACTTCATCGAAAAGGAGATCCCCGCCAGCGCCTTCGAGGACGGCTGGACGGTGAAGTACACCAAGTTCCTCGTGAAGCTGAGCGAGGTGAAGGTCGCCAACCACGAGGGAGAGACCGCCGCCGAGCAGACGGCCGCGAAGGTCTACGACGTGCACCGTCCGGGCCCCGTGGACGTCGCGAAGTTCAGCGACCTGGCCGCCGAGGAATGGGATGAGGTGAGCTACGCCATCGCCCCCGTCACGAACGCCACCGCCGGTAATGCGGACGCGGAGGACGTGACGCGGATGAACACCGAAGGCTGGTCCGTCTACGTCGAGGGCACGGCCACCAAGGGTGCGGCGACCAAGAGCTTCCACTGGGGCTTCGCGACCAACACCCTCTACGAGCACTGCGAGAACGAGGACATCGGCAACGGCGTCACGGTGCCCAAGGGCAGCACGGAGACGGTGCAGCTCACCATCCACGGCGACCACTTGTTCTTCGACGACCTCCAGTCGCCGGACGCGAAGATGCGCTTCGACGCCATCGCCGCGGCGGACAGCACGGGCGTGGTCGGCCCGGATGGCGAAATCACCCTGGATGAGTTGGGCCTGGTGAACCTGACGACTCTGCCCTCGGACCAGTACGGCACGGGAGGCGCGGGCAGCGTGCGGACGCTGCGCGACTTCGTGACGGCGCTCGTGCGAACCGTGGGTCACTACCGCGGCGAAGGCGAGTGCTCGCCGCGCGTCCGCTAGGACAACGCCCCCGGAGGGGCCGGCCCAAACGCGCGGCCGGCCTCTCCCGTTTCACTCAGCGCTTCGAGGAATCGTCCCCGCCCGTCGTGCCGCCGCCGTGCGAGGGCATGTGGGACGGCGCGTTCGGAGGACGGTTCGGGTTCATCTGGTTGGAGCGGTTGTCCTGGGCGGACTTGTGCTCCGGGCGCTCGGGGTTCTTCGTGTTGGAGCGCTGATCATTCGGGCTCGGGGTCTTGTGCTTGCTCATCGTGCGGCGTCCTCCGTGTGTCCGGACATGGGCGCCCGGACGGAAGGCACGGTAGGGAGACGCCCCCGGGAAGCGCAGGGGCCCAGCGGGCGATGCTCAGTGTCCGGCACCGGTCGCTCGGCCTGTCCTCCCCGGCCTGGGAGCGCTCGTAAGGGTCTCCTCCGGATGCCGGGGAGGATGCGAATGCCTACTCCTTGACCCCGGGGAGGTGCGGCGCGTGAAGACCGTGACCTACGAGCGCAGTGGCCAGACGAACACCGGGGCGCAGGCGCTGCGAGTGGAAGGCCTCAAGCACCTGCGAGTCCTGGAGCAGGGCGAACCGGTGGTGGAGCGGGACCTGACGCCAGAGGAGATCCGTCGCCTGGCCCCGTTGCTGGAACCCCTGCAGCAGGAGCCCGAACCCGCCGCCCTCGCGCCCCAAGCAGGAAGCCCGGACCTCCTGGCGGTGACCCTGGCCTTCGAGGACGAGGAGACGCCCCGGTTGAGGCTCGCCACCGAGCGGCTGCCCGCGAAGGGAGGCGGGTATGATCGCCTGCTCGCGGAGCTGGACGCCCTGCTGTCGGCGGAGCTCCACGCGCGAGCCCCTCGCCACGCCCACGCCGTCCTCCCCCACCAGCTCCGTCACGATGAATGACGGAGGCCGTACGGTCCGTGAGGGCCGCGTCGCCCGGGGCACAGCAGGGGAGCAGCCGGGGCCGGTTGCCCTGGAGGCCCGGTTCTGACAGACAAGAAGCATGAAGCGCGTGCAGTTCTCCGTGCACCGCACGGTTGGAGAGGCACGGATGCTGGCGGGGGCCCTGGAATTGGCCGGGCTCTCGGTCGACATCCGCGGCGAGTCCCTGGTCCCGCTGAGCGGAGAGATTCCCAGCACCGAGGCCTGGGTGGAACTGTGGGTGTGGCCGCAGGAACTGGAAGCCGGGCGCCAGGTCCTCGCGGAGCTCCAGGCCAACCAGGAAGCCGCCAGCCGTTCTGTGACGTGTCCACGCTGTGGCGAGGAGAACCCCGCCAACTTCGAACTCTGCTGGAGCTGCGAGCTGGAACTGCCGTCGGGGCTGCGCCCACACCTCCGGGCCGTCTAGAAACGCCCCATGAGCGACCCAGCGAACGAACCGGAGGAGCGAAGCGGCCGACGCCGGAACCAGGGTCTCCGGGGCGTCATCTGGGTCTGCGGGGCGGCGCTCGCCATCCACGTCATTCCCCTGTTCCTGCCCCGCGACATGCCCGAGCAGGAACTGGCCATCGCGAGGGCCACGGAGAACGTGGAGGGCCGCCTGCGGTTCCTGGTGCCCCTGAAGCACAACGACAAGGCAACGGCGGCGGACCTGCGCGAGGCGGCCGAGCTCCTGCGAGAAGGAGCCCCCGCGGAAGCGCACGACCTGGCCCTGGAAGCCGAGCGGAGGGACCCGAACGCCCTGGAGACCCAACTCCTGCTCGCGCGCATCTGCGACAGGGAGCGGATGTCGCGCTGCGTGGACCAGTCGCTCGAAAAGGCGCGGAAGCTCGCGCCGGCGGACCCACGGCCGGAGCTGCTCCGGGCGGACCTGAGCGAGGCGAAGGGCGACGTCGGGGGAGCAACGGAGGCCCTGTCCCGAGCGTACAGCCACACTCCAGGCGATCCCCTCATCGGCATGCGCTACGGCCGGCTGCTCAGCCGGATGGGCAAGCCCGAGGACGCCCTGAAGGTCTTCACCTCCCTGGAGGGCAAGGTCCCCACGGCCCGGCTCCTGGTGGAACAGGGGCTGGTGCTGACCAAGAATGGCCGGAGCCGCGAAGCCGTGGGGCTGTTGCAGCAGGCAGTGCAGAAGGACCCGAAGCTCACGGAAGGCCACTTCCAGTTGGGCATCGCCTGGTTCGAGCTGGGGAACGAGACCGCCGCCGAGGAGGCCCTTCGTCAGGCGGACCGCCTGGACGTGTCCGACACGCGGGCGCTGGGCACCCTCTGCACCCTCCAGGTGAAGGCGGGGAAGCTCGAGGGAGCACGTCAGACGCGCACGGACCTGGAGCGGCGCTTCCCTCAGCGGATGGACGCCATCCGGGAGCAGTGCCGACTGCCGTGAAGTTCAGCGCGGCTCCTGCCCCCGAATCTGGCGCAGCATCCGCGCCGCAGCGATGACCGGCGAGTCCACGGACCCGTCGGCCCGTTCGGTGCGCACCACCGCCTGGAGGAAGGGGATTGCCTCTTCATCCCGACCCTGCTGGAAGAGCAACTCCCCCAGCGCGAACCGTGCCTGGGTGAGGAGGACCAGGTCCTCCGCCGCCACGGCCGCATCGATGGCATCACTCAGCGCGGACTCCGCCAGCTCGGGCTGTCCGCGTCCAAGCAGCTCGTGCGCGCGCTGCAGGTGTTCAAGGGTATTCATGGGGCACGGTCCCCAAGCGGAGAAGACGGCAATGGAAGACAAGCGCCTGGTCGAGCTGGAAATCCGCTACACGCAGCAGCAGGAGCTGCTGCAGGAGCTGAGCGACGTGCTCTACCAGCAGGGGCGCGTCATCGACGCGCTTCGAGTGGAGCTGGACCAGCTCAAGCGCAAGCTGGACGCCGAGCCGGGCCTGGTGGACGCCCGCCAACAGGAGCGGCCACCGCACTACTGAGCCAGGACCTCAGAACTTGTAGCCCAGCCGCAGGCCGATGATGGGATTCGGCTCGAGGTAGCCCACCTCGATGCCGATGCTCGCGGCCTTGCCCTGGAGGCCAAAGCCAAACGCAGCATGGGCCTTGAAGGTGTCGCCCTTGAAGAAGATCCACGGGCCAGCGAGACCCTCGATGTAGACGTTCCGGCCCACCGTCGCACGAAGCGAGATGTCCAACGGAACGCCGATGATGTTGCCGTCCGTGACGAGCACCGCGCCGAACCGGGCACCCACGAAGAGTGGACCCGCGACATGCCCTTCAACGCCCAGCGTGAAGTTGAACGCGGCGCTGGTGTCGACCCAATAGTCCGCGCCCACGCCCAGGCGGACGCCGGACTGCTGCGCCTTGGATTCCGCGGGCGCCAACAGGAACCCCAACGCGAACAGACCAGCGGCGTAGATTCGAAGTAGATGCATGCGAGAGGCTCCTGTCCAGAGAGGGGGGAAGGAGCGCCACTCAAGCAAAGCAGCCAGGGTCAGGCCAGCCTCAAAGCCAGGCGGCTGTACGTTCGCATCCCGTCGGATCAATCCACGAAGAAGCGTCCGCCGGAGCCCCGTGACACAAGCCCGCAAAGACAAAACCCCTGGCGCCTTGCGGCACCAGGGGTTTTCAAAAAGAATCCGGCAGCGACCTACTCTCCCACGCGGTTTCCCGCGGAGTACCATCGGCTCTGGAGGGCTTAAC
>NZ_JAAAPK010000022.1 GCF_009909105.1 Corallococcus exiguus | reverse complement strand
CCGAAGTACGGAAAGATCGTGCTCAAGGCGCACAAGGGCATGGTGCTGACGGACATCAGCAACGACCTGCTGCGCACCCCGGGCGTGGGAGACGCGGGCGTCGGAGAGGACATCCGCGCCACCGTGGCCGATGGTCTCGACGACGCCGGTTTCAACGGTGACGGCACGGGCGCCGCGCCGAAGGGGCTCTTCGTGCAGCTCGACCCCGCGCACACGTTCGCGAGCACAGGCACGACCGCTGCCGCCTACCTCGCCGACATCGACAAGGCGGTAGAGCTGCCGCTGACCGCTCACGTTCGCATGGGGGCTGCGGCGTGGGTCATTCACCCGACGCGGGCAACCGCGCTGATGCAGCTCCAGGAGTCGGGCCTCTTCCTCTTCCGTGGGGAGATGCTCGACAAGGGGACGATTCGTGGCTTCCCGTTCGTGATGACCACGCGCGTACCCGTGTCGCGGATCACGTTCTCGTGCGACTGGCGTCAATTCCTCTACGGGATCGACGAGGATCTGATCCTCTCCGAGCACGACACCCGCGCCGAGCACGACGAGACGACCGTTCGCGCGATCGTGAAGGGCGACTTCAGGCTGCGCCAGCCGAAGGCGTTCAGCTCGATCACCTACTAACCCGACAGCGTGACACCGCGAAGGTCGCCGACGAGTGGGGAACCCCGGGCCTAACCGTCGCCTTCGAGCACTCCCTCCGGCCTGGCATGCACGTAAGGGCGGGCCGCGAGGGTAACTGTCGGGCGATCGCGGTCGGCGCGGGCCGCCCCCAGGCCCCGGACTGGATGAAGGGCCGTCCGAGCGGCTGGGAAACGAGCTGCTCGGCACGTACCTGCTGCCGACAAGGCATGTCGCTGCCTACAGCATGCCGCTTGTCAATGGGGCGTTCGTCTGGGGTGGAAATGTCTACCGATAGCCACGAATTCTAGCGGACTTTTGAGGTTGTCAGACCCGATTGGTATGTGGCGGATCGCTGCTGATGCTGGCGGCTGAACCTGGGGGGCCACATGAGAGCTTTCGCAATAGCCGTGCTGATGCTGCTGACGGCCGGATGCGCTACGACTCGGGTCGTCAACCTCAACACGGGATACGGCAAGACAATCAGCTACACGCCCCTTGAGTCCGACCCTGTCGAGATAGGGCGGGATGCCTTCAAGGAAGCGGTCACGCAGCTTGTGCTCGACATGAAATTAGATGTCGCGTTCAAGGAAGTTGAACGGGATGACCGTCGCTCCCTGCTCGCGTCGAGTGGCGGAGTCGTTGACGGTGCTCAGGGGCGAGCCGTCCCGTCGGCCTACGAGCGAATCTGCCAGCGGCAGGACGACCCCAACGGCTGCATGGGCATGTTAGCGGGTGGGCTCACGTTCGGGCCGATGGAACGCCGTATGATGGCGCTCTACTTCGCGCTCGATACGGTCTGGGAAGGCGTCGAGGATGCCATCCGAGACATGGTGAATGGGGCTGCTTTACGGGCCATGGTGACGACGATGATTGGGACGGCGCTTGTGATGCTCGTCGCGCCTGAGCCGATTACGAAGGTCATCGCAGTTGCGCTAACTGCATCGCTGATTGCCTATCTCGGTACAGGTCCGGTGTGGAATCTCGGGCGGGGGTTCCTGCGCCTCATGGACGAATCGAGGGACGCCGCGAACGTTTCGGAGCTGGAACGCGCGGGGCATCGCTTCGGAAAGATCCTTGGAGACAACGGCGCTCGCGTGCTGGTGATCGTCGCCCTGTCGGCGCTCGGCGGTAAGAACGCGATGGCTGCACAGGGGCCGAGAATGCCGGGCTTCGCTCAGGCGGCGGTCAGGGCAGAGGCAGAAGGGGGCTTCGTGCTTGCCGGCGCGCTGTCGGGAGGGGTGCAGTCGATCTCGATCTCGTCTGCTGGGGTCCTCAACATTGCGCTTGCTCCGACTGCTGTTGCCGCGGTCGCTATGGGCCCCGGTGCTGGCGTGGGGGCTCGCCCTGCCGTCGGCACTGGGGGAGGTATTCAGGGCGATCCCGATGGCGACGTTCATCACATTTGCACGGACAAGAACGAGGTTTCGACCGCTTCGGGAGGGCCGTGGACACCGCTGTTTGAAAGGGTGTTCAAGAGGGCCGACATGAAGCTCAATGATCCAACCAATCAGGTCCGGATTCGGGGGCACCGGGGGCCGCACCCTCGCGAGTACCATCAGGAGGTATTCAACCGAGTCAATCTGGCAACGCAGGACTGCAAGGGAGTCGCGCAGTGCAGGATTGCCCTAGTTGCGGAACTTGCCAAGATCGCGAGGGACCTCGTAAGTGAGGGGTCGGATCTGCGGAAGCTCATTGCAGGGGCGGCTCGGGAGTAAATCATGGAACGTCGCTTTTTCAGCTTGACGATTGATGTTTATGTAAAAGGACGATGGTATCTAGGCGACCCTACAGATACTCAGGGAAAGGAGATCGACGATATTTGGCAGTTTAGGCGAGGGCGGCCTATCGAGCTTCGCGAGAAGCTGTGTGTTCCAGTGTATCGCTCCGGTGCGCCTTTGGATGTTGATTTTGCCGGGGTGGGGCTCACGCCCATTGTCGGTGCGCGGGCTGCGTCAGTGTTTCGTGAGATGGCCTCCGACGACGTGCAGCTCTTTCCCGTTGAGGTGGTAGGCGAAGCCAAGCCGTTTCATCTGCTCAATGTGCAGCGCGAGATACGCTGTGTTGATGATGCTGCCTGTAGGTCGGTGCAGTATTTTACCGATGACGATGTGATGCCCGAGAAGGCAGGTCAGTATCGATCTGTCATGGGGCTTCGGATCGATAAATCAAAGGTTGGAAGTGCCCGGGTGTTCAGGCTTTGGGGGTATAGTATTCCCATCATCGTCGACGAAGAGATCAAGGATGCCCTGGAGACAAGCGGCACCTTGGGGGTGAAGTTCGAAGAGGTCTGAACGGCCCGCCGCAGTCGCTGGACTCGCCCCG
Organism: Corallococcus exiguus; assembly: GCF_009909105.1. NCBI lineage: Bacteria > Pseudomonadati > Myxococcota > Myxococcia > Myxococcales > Myxococcaceae > Corallococcus > Corallococcus exiguus. The sequence goes on along the minus strand of NZ_JAAAPK010000022.1, from coordinate 32,592 downwards.
ACGCGGCTCACGGTTGCGTCGGAGCGAGATGCTCGTTGGTGGGGCGTTCCTCCGGGCCGAGCGCCGCGCTGCTCCTGCCGGTGGCCGTGGTAAATGGTCCCACTGCGCGGGCCCTCGCGATGGTAGCCTTCCCCCTCGGGAGGTCATGCACCATTGCTCCAACCGTTCAGATTGGCTCTAGCGTTCGCGCTCGTCTCGGGAGTTGCTGCGGGGGCTGAGCCGGCACCGGGGGCGCGCGTCAGGCGGGAACGTCCCGTCACCGTCGCCAGCACGCCCGCCGAACCACTGCCCGTCGTCCATGTCGCGGGGGGCGCCCGGACGCTGTTCCTGTTCTCTGCGCCGATCCAGCGGAAGACCCTCACATTCGACGAGTCGCGGATCCGTGTCCTGGATGCGGGCGAGCGCTCAATCATCGTTCAGCCTGTGGCCAATCTCACCGAAGGCGAGCGTCAGGAGATCGGGGTCTTCTTCGCTGACGGCCGAGCGCCCACCCGGGCCGCCTTCGTGCTCATGACAGACCCGAGCGACGTTGACGCACTGATTGACGTGCAGCGCCCGGAGCCTCCGAACACGGCCTGTAAGACGGACGCTCAATTGCCAGTGCCGAAGCCGGAAGACTTCGTGTTGCTTGGTTTCGTAGACGGGCAAGGCGTCACAACCTCTAGCATCAAAGGCAAGAAGGACTTTGCTCAGGGCTTCGCGTCGGTCAATCCAACTTCCTATCGGGGCAAGGGTTGGATTCTGGTAGACGTGTGGATCTGGAACGAATCCGATCGGCCAGCCTGGACACCACGAGAGGCGACGTTTACGAGGCGTGTCGGCATGCCTTTGCGCGCGCGGATCGTGACAGACAGGAAGGGCGCGATTCCTCCTGGGGAGTCTGGACGCGTGCTCGCGGTCGCTGAAATTCAAGAGTCCGACGCGAGCCTTGTTTTCACCCTGGACTTGCGAGGGGACGGGGGCCGCAACTTGACGATTCCTGACGTGCGCTTTCCGAAGCCCGGGGCGGGGGGCCCCCCATGACGCCGATTGAGACGCCACCCAGCACGCTCATTGACGGATGGCAGGTTTCCAAGGAACTCGGCAACGGTGGCTTTGCCCGCGTCTTCCTCGGAGAGAAGAACAGCAAGCGCGGTGCGATCAAGGTGGCGCGTCACCGGGAAGTGAGCGGCGATTTCAAGCAGACCCATGCCCGGACCTTGCGCGAGCTGACGGCGCTTCTCATGCTGGAGCACCCGAACATCGTCCGCCCACAAGGGCATGGCTACACGACGACCGGCAACGTGTACCTTGCGCTTGACTACGTGGACGGCTGGACGCTTGCGGAGTGGGCAGAGCGGAAACACCCCACAATCCGAGAGATTCTGAGCGTCTTTGAGAAGCTCACGGCCGCACTGTCTTACATGCACAGTCGGGGCGTGCTGCATCGGGATTTGAAGCTGCTCAATGTCCTGATCCGCAAGAGCGATGGCGAGCCCGTTATCATCGATTTTAGCTGCGCGACCTACTCGCTCGCCGAAGACCTGACAGAGGGCGGTTTGCCTCCGGGAACCGAACGCTACCGCGCGCCAGAACAGTTCCAATTCCTGCGCGAGCACAAGGACGAGCACCGGGCCCGATATGCCTTCCAGGTGGCCGACGAGATTTTCGCCGTCGGCGTCATGTTGCATGAGCTGCTGACCGATCCGCGACCGACAGAGTTCCGACCGCGCTTCGCCTTGAACAGCCAGCAATTCGAGCCGCCGCCGCCCCGACTCGCGAACGCTCGTGTTCCCGAAGTGCTGAGCGATCTCGTTGAAAGCCTCCTGGATCGGAACCCTTCACGGCGCCCGGTCGACACGGAAGCACTCCGGCGCGAGTTCGCGGATCTCCGGGCCGACCCTATCGTCGACTACGACGTGCCAGCGCATCCGCCATCGGAACAGCATCCGTCCGAGCCCGACACGCGGGGGCCACTCGGAGCGCCGCTCCCTATCGGCCCCGACCCCCTCAAGTTGCACGTCGCCCTGCTGAAGCGCCCGCACAGGCCGGCAAGGTGGCTCGTGGCCATTGCGGGTGTCGTCGCGCTCGTCGTGGCTGCGGCCCTCTGGGGCCCATCAGCCGAGAGTCCCGCCCCGCCTCCCGAGCCCCGCGTCGCTGCAAGCCCGCGCTCTCCCAAGGCTCCCCATTCCACGCCGCCCATGGCAGCCCCTCCTGCTATGTCACCTCCTGGCCCGTCGCCCGTGACAGCCCCTGGGCCGGCAATCGCTGCTGTTCCGAAGGAAGGATCCGCTTTGAAGAACCCCGCCCCCGAAGTCCTGAGCCAAGGACGCCCACCCCGCATGCCGAAGAAGTCCGTTGCTGCCGCTGAGTGCGCATCGCTATCGCTCGTCGCGGCGCTGGCGGCGGGTTGTCCGGGTGCCCAGATCCGGCCCGAGTCCTTCACCTGCCCGGCTGGGGCGGAAGAGGCTATGCGGGAGAATCTCCACTGGACGGGCGGCGACCGATTCGCGCTCCTCCTCGACGACCGCTATGGGCGCGAAGACGTTTGGTTCACGGCTGGCGCGGAGGTGGTGGGGATCGTCCCGAAGGGCGTACGTGGGCGGCAGATGGAAGTCGCCCCTGTCGGAACACGCTTCTACGGGAAGGCTTACTACCTCTCCGACAAGATGGGGCGTGCGGATGGGCCGGCACTCGTCGTCCGGTATGACCGCGTGAAGCTCCCGGGACAGGACGAGCAACCTGTTTGCTTCGTGGTTGAGGCGACGGCCGAAGCGTTCAAGGACGGCAAGGTGAAGGCGTTCAACTTGGACGGCGGAGGCGTCGTGGACCGCTGGCCCTGAGCGCCTCGTGGGTGACGTACTGGGTAGGTGCTCGATTTTGGCCGCCCCCCCGCAGAACGCCATAGGACCTACCAGGGCAGTTTCCACGGAGCCCATCCCACGGGTAATATGCTCCTCGCAACGCGTTGGCTTCGGTGCCCGCGCGAGCAAGTGGAGGCACGAGCATGCCGGCAATCGAGTTCAAGGTTCCCCGAGGAGCGATTCTCTTCACGACAGGCGGCTTTCGGTACGAGTTCCGCGAAGACCTGGGCGAAGCGCACCACGGGCTGAGCCTCTTCGTCGCGCGGCGCCGGACGCTGGAGGGGAACCACCCCCGGGGGAAGGTGCTGCTCAAGGCGGTTGGCCCCCAGACGGGCCAGGAGGGGGCGCGCATCATTCGGGCAAGGGCAAGGCTCGAAGAGCAGGTGCGTCTTGCGACCTTCCTCGACCATCCGGGGATCCTTCGCGTCCACGGGATGCACAAGGCGGAAGGGTGCTGGTACGTCATCACCGATCATCCGTCAGGGCACAGTGTGAGCGACATGCTGACGCTCGCTGCTGAGTGCGGGCGCCGGTTCTCGCCCCTGTTCGCGCTGTACGTGGGTGCCAAGGTGGCTGCGGCTCTTGAGCACGCCCACGAGGCCAAGGACGGCGAGGGGAAGCCCCTCAACATCGTTCACCGGGCCGTCGACGTGGGGACCATCTTCGTTGACTGGAAGGGTGGAGTGCAGGTTGCCGACTTCGGACTCGCCCTGTCGGACTTGCCTGGGCGCGTTTCATCCACGGTGCGCCGTCCGCTGGGGGATGCGTTCTACTCTTCCCCCGAAATGCTTCTGACCGGGCGTGTTGATGCACGTTCGGACCTCTTCGCGCTCGGCGTCGTCATGCTCGAAATCGCGACGGGGCGGAACCTTCTCGACGCTCCGGACGACCTGACCGAAGAGGTGAAGGGCTCGCTGTCGGTCAGGCAGCGTGTGCGCGTCCGGCGTGCCATCCGACGGGCCCGCCTCGCGAACAGTCACCCCATGGTTGAAGACGTTATTTGGCGCGCGGCGACCTACTCGCAGGCGGACCTGGACGCGTTGACGGAGAACCTCCCGCAGGGGCTGCGGGTGACGTTGGGCCGGCTTCTTCAACCGAAGCCCGCTGACCGCTACCAGTCGGCGCGCGAGTTGGCGGCGGACCTGCGTCACTGGCTGGGGGACGGTGAGGTCTTCGGGCAGGAGGACGCGGAAGCCGAGCTGCTCAAGCTCATGAAGCTGGCCGGCGAGGCGCTGACCGAGCTGGGCATTCGGCGTCCCCAAGGCTTTGAGGCATCCCAGGACGAGATCAGCACGAATTAGGACGGCGCCCAGGTGCCGGTCCCCGCAGCCCCTTGGGGGCCGGCCGGCTCGACGGGTCGCCCCCTTACGTGTTGGGCATTTCCAACGGCCACCCTGGTATTTCGCCCGGCTCGCATACGAACGAGCTGTTACGGTCGCAGCGTGCCAGAGACCTCGATGCCTTCAAACATCCTGCTCGTAGAGGACGACCCGGACATCCGGGAGAGTGTTGCCGAGATCCTTACGATCGAAGGGTTCTCAGTGGCCGTGGCGGGCAACGGCCAAGAGGGGCTGGATATTCTGTCGCGAATCGGGCCCCCGTGCCTCGTTCTCCTGGACTTGATGATGCCGGTGATGAGCGGCCTGGAGTTCTTGAGCCGGGTTAAGGCGGATCCACTGCTCCGTGACTGCACGGTGGTGCTCATGACCGCGAGCCATGTACAGCTCCCACCCGGAGCGGCAGAGTTCATTCGTAAGCCCTTCGATTTTTCGGAGCTAGTTGCGCTCGCGAATCGCCACTGTTCCTGAGTACGAGGGCCCGCCGTCGGATCAGCCCCCCTGCCGGTACAGGGCGCGAGCGTTCCGGCTGGCGAACCCGCTCCGGTGAAGCGCTCCCGGTGGGCTCATTTGCTATGTCGCACGTATGTCGCAGGAGCCTGCGGAACGGTCTGGAACAGGGCGGGACACGAGGGCACGAGTCGGGATATCGAACCTGAGTTGATCCGGGCGGTTAGCTGGTAAGGGCGCGATTCTGTTGGGAGTTTCGCACCGCCCGGCGCGGGTTCGATCCCCGGCTCGTGCATTCACCTGGATTGTGGGGATGCCCATTCGCGCAGTCGCGAGATGAGATGGTGCTCGAGGGCACTCTCATCCGTGATGTCTGTCAGGGGCCAGGACTTGAGCTTCAGCTCGTCCGCGAGGGGGAGGTGCCTGGGATGCTCCGCCCGTCCGCCTCGCCATTCGTTCGGACCCGGAGAAGGCTGGACCAGCAGGTCTTCCAGCCACTCTCCGTCGCGGTATTGCCGGGTGAGCGCTTGCGGTGTGGCTTCCCCGGAGGCTTCGGCGTAGGCGAGCACCAGCAGGGCGTGGGTCGCGCTTCGGGGGCGCAAATGAACCTCCACGGCGACGAAGGCTTTCAATCCCTTTCCGTCGGGCTGCCTTGGCACGTAGACGCGGCCCACGGCCCGTTGGCTCCAGGCCTCCACCGCGTAGAGGTTCCGGGCCCGGTGGAGCTCGACTTCATTTCCGTTGGCGGGCACGAGCCCGGCTCGCTCGAAGGCGGCATCACAGGCCAGGAGGAGAATCTGCACCTGCTGGTAGATGTCGTTGATGAAGCATGACGCCTCGTAGATCTTCTCTCCCAGATTCTCTTCCACGTTCAGGCTCCTCGCTGCGGTGGGCTGTGCCAGAAGGTCTTGTCCGTCGGCAGGCTTGGGGCTGTCATTCCGGCAAGGAAGGTCCGCTTCCTGGTGGAGCGGAAGAATTGTTCCTGCGTGGGACGGCGCCACCGGGGCGCGGTGTCCGTCCAGCCCGTGAAGGTGGCGAGCTTCCGGCGCTTGAGCACCTGCCGGAGCTCCGCGAGCAAGCGTGGCAGGCCATGGGCCCGGTTGTCTTTGGGCAGCCGCGGCGTCAGCTCCCGCCAGGGCAACCAATGGAGGTCGATGGCGGAGTGCTCGCGACGCGCCTTCAAGCTGGCTTCCAGGTCGTCTCGCGGCATCGTGGCGTGCGCCGTCAGGTAGAGCAGACTGCGACGGTGGACCTCCTCGGGCCTGTACGGGCTGGAAGGCAGGGCATCCGCCGCGAGCGCGTCCATGTAATAGGCGAGCTGGTCGCTGCTCCCCGCAGCGTCCTTCTCACCGTCTCCAGTGTCATCCTCAGGCCTGTTGCTCTTGTCCCATTCGTATTTGCATTCAACGCCAATGACATGCAGTCCCCGCGGTCCGCGCAGCAGGACCAGCACATCCAGTTCCCGGGTGCGGACACGTGGCCAGAAATGGATGTCGGCTGAATGGACGGGTCCGGTCACCAGGCGGCTGGCGCCATCGACGGCGGGACGTGACTCTCCAAGCCAGGTGACGAGCAGGTCCGGGGACTCCATGCAGCGCAGGAGTCCAAAGACATTGGATGTGAGGACGTCCTCCTTCCGGTCCTTGGCGTTCGTCCCGTCTCCCAGCTTTCCGTGTAGCTCCGCGGCGAGCATGTCGACTCCCAGGTTGTCTGTTCAGGATGCCTGTGCAAGGGCCTTCAAATCAAAAGACTTCATGTTCTGAAGGGTCCGGTAGCGCTCCGGGAAGGCGGTCAGGATGAGGACCTGCAATTTCTCTCCCGCGGATTCAATCAGCTCCAGTGCCCGACGGTGCCGGCCCGCGTCCGTGTTGACCAGGGCATCATCCAGCACGACGAGCTGCGGCTCTGGCCTGGGGCCCTGTGTGGACAGCAGGTCGCCAATGGCCAGCCGGAGCGCGAACAGGGTCTGCTCCTGGGTGCCCCATGAGAAGGATTCGAGGGGCTTCGACCCGGTATCGGTCCGCATCTGCGCTTCCCCGAAATCGGCGTCCAGTTGGATTCGCCCGGGTGCGTCCTCACCCCGGATGAACTTCAGCCGGTGATGGACCGCTTCCTCGATGGGGCTCACGAAGGAGTGGCTCACCTGCTCTTGCCAGGCGGTCGTCAGTGCCCGCAGCGCCTTGGCGGCCTCGGCTCGCTGGTGTGCCCGGTTGTACCGTTGCTGCTCCTGCTCCAGTTCCTCCTCGGCTACGCAGAGTTGCGTGTAGAGGTCCTCGTTCACCGCCTGTTCGATCATCGTCTCCGCGCGGGTGATCCGCGTCTGGGTGGCCTGCTCTTCGTCCTGGATGCGCCCGAGGGCCTGCTGGAGCTTGCCCCGCTGGGTCGTCGCGCGCTGTTCGGGGACGGGCAGCGCGGCCTCCAGCTTCCGGACCTTGGCCTCATGGCGCTGGACCTCGGCTTCCGCGCGTTCGACCTGGGTGTCGAACTCGTCGAGCGACCAGCCCATCCCTTCCAACTGGGATTGCAGGGTCTGCCGAAGGGTCCTCGCGCTCTGGCCCGCGCGCTCCTGTTCAAGGGTGAGGGTCCGGTGCTGCTGGTCCGTCAGCCGGAACCGCGAGTCCGTCTCGTCCCGCATCTTCTCCCGGAGCTTCACCTCGCGCCGAGCCTGCTTCAGCGCTTCGGAGAGCGCTTCGATGTCTGCTGCCTGCTGGGGCGCGAGCGCCTCGACGGCGATGCCGAGCTGCGTCGCCAGGCTCCCCAGCTCTCCCGCCAACGTTCGCTGTCGCTCCCTCAATGCGTCGATGTCCGTGACACCCACCGTATCCAGGAAGGACTGGAGCGCTTCCTGATGGTGGAGGTGGACCTGGGCCGCAGCCCGCTGCTCCTCCCAGGCCTTTCGCAGGCCAGCAAGGTCCTTGGCGCCGTGCTCGTGCAGGCGGCGCGCGAACTCCTTGCGGCACTTGTCGACATCCGCTTGAAGCTTGCCCAGCTCGTCCGCGCCCGTGCGGACGTTCAAGGTTCCCACGCCCTTGATGCGCAGCTCTCCCGAGGTCACACCGGAGAAGCGCTTCTGCTCGGCCTTGGCGAGCTTGTGTTCGCGGGCCGTCCCGTGCTCCTCCCACTCGATGACCCGGGGGCTCTCCGCCGTGAAGCAGACTTCAATGGCCTGGGCGTCCAGCTTGCTCTGGGCCAGCAGCAGCTTCTTCTCCAGCTCCTCCGCGCGCTTCACGCTGGCTTCGGACAGCGTGCTTCCCGCGGTCTTCTTGAGACTGCCCTGAAGCGCGGCCTCCAGGCGCAGTCCCTGCTTGAGGTGTCCCTCCGCCTGGCTGTGCCCTTCGCGGACCTCCAGGGCCTTCTCCAGCAGGCGTCCTCGCTCCAACCGCTGCTCGGCTTTGTCCGCGGCGGCCTGCGCTCCCCGAAGGTGCTCCCGGGCCGCTTGCGATGCGGCTTCCGCGGCCTTGAGCGCGTCCTGCGCCTGTTGGACGGCCGGCTGCTTCTGGGCCACGAGCGCTTCCTGCTTCACCGCCTTGCCCTGCATCTCCTGCAGGGCGCGCTGCTTCTGGTCCAGGTCCTGCCACCGCTGTCGGTGGCGCTCGACATCCTTGCGGCACAGGGAGAGGGCCTGCTCCTGCCGCTCCTCTTCCTGGATGCGTTCCTGGAGTTCGGTGAGCTGCTTCGCGTAGCCGTCCTTCTCCTCCAAGAGCCGCGTCTGTTGCAGGCGGTTTTCGGTGATGTCGTCCGCGTTGCGGCTGGTCTCCTCCTTGCGCTGCATCAGCCTGGTGACGGTCGCCTTCAGGTTCCTGATCTTCTCCTCGTGCTGGATGAGCTCGCTGCCCGCGACAGGCCTCTGGGTCTTCGGCGTGAAGAACTGGCCGTAGGTGGTCTCCACCGCCTTGATCAGGGCTTGCTCCTCGGTGCTCAGGGCCGCGACGCCCATGGTCTCCAGGAGCCGTGCCTTCAGGGAGCCATCCAGGCCCGGCAGTTCGTGTCGCTCCGGAACCTGGTTCAGCCACAGGAGGCGTGCCACGCCCCAATGCCCGACCTTCGTGGCGCCGCTTCCCGGCCCGGTGGCGGTGAGGAAGCCTCGCACGCGGTCGTCCGCGTCTTGCGAGTCGGCGAGGTGCTCGAAACGGGTCCCGGTCCACTCGCTGAGCTGGCTGGAGGCGTTGCCCAGGAAGGACTTCTCCAACCGATAGCGCTTCCCTCCGGTTTCGAGCTCCAGCGTGACGCGAGGGGACAGCTCGGTCGACCAGGGCTGGAGTTGAATGATGGCCCGGTCCTTGGACGAGTAGCGATCGAAAAGCGCCCGGGCGATGGCCAGGATGAGACTGGACTTGCCGGTCTCGTTGGGGGCGTGGATGACATGGACGCCCAGCCCGAGGCCGGACAGCTCGATGGGATTGCGGAAGCAGCGGACGTTCTGGATGCGAAGGCGCCGGATGATCATTTCCAGACCTCCATGACGAGCTCGGACAGCAGCTGCCGGGCCGCGGGGTGAATGCCTTCGGGTGTGACGGACACCCCAGGCACGGGCGCCTTCGAGTTCAGGCGCTCCAGCAGGTCGGTGAGAAGGGCGCTGGACGGGGCCAGCTCCGCCAGCCGTCCCTCCGCCGCGGCGCGAGGGATGTCCTGCCGGTCGAGCTCGATGTGGAGGAGTCCCTGTCCCTGGAGTTCGTCCATGAGCGCTCTCAGTGCGGTCGTGTCCTCTTCCGAGGACGTTCCCCGGGTGCGCAGGCGCAACAGCGTCTTCTCCGGGCTTGTCCACTCCGCCGCGGCGGTTCGTACCCGTGCGAGTTCCAGCCCGCCTCCCAGGCTCAAATCCAGCTCCAGCGTCTTCCAGGTGAGCGTGCCCGTGGGGATGGGCGTCAACTGGGGCATCGCTTCGTGCGAGGCAATCTCCACCAGGAGGGCTTGTCCGGCGCCGTCCTCGCCGAATTTGGTGGCCTCGTGTGCCCCCGAATAGGCCGCGCGCTTCTGGTGGATGTACTGGCCATGCCAATGGCCCAGCGCCAGGTAGTCCAGGTTGCTGCGCGTCACGGCGTCCAGGGCGATGGGGAAGTCGTCCGCGGAGTGCTTGCCTTCAATGCGAAGCGAGCCGTGCGCCACGCCAATCCGGATGTCTTTGCCCTCGACACGCGGTCCCCAATCCGCGGTCGGGTCCTTCAGCCCCTTCTTCTGCCGCAGCGGTGCGGGGATGAGGAGGGCGCCGGTGCCGGGGACGGAGACCCCCTTGCCCGAATCCAGCATGTGAACATGGGCGGGACGCCCCTTCCACGACTGACGGAGGTAGACGGAGTCCGGGCTCAGCGGGTCGTGGTTGCCAGGGAGGACATAGACCGGTGCCCGGGAGGCCTTGAGGACCTTCAGCACCTCATGGACCTGAATCTCTCCGACGGTGTTGTCCTCGAAGATGTCGCCCGCGAGCACGACCGCGTCCACGCTTCGGGTGTTGGCCGTCTGGATGAGCTGGCGCGCGGCGTCCAATCGCGCGTTGCGAATCGCGTCCGCGGCGCCCGCGACGTGTTTCGCTCGCAAGCCCATCTGCCAATCAGCGGTGTGCAGCAGCCGGATCATGGGGAACACCTTCCGACCGTGCCGGTTCTTCTCGCGGTGCCTGACGCGCCGCCCTTTCAAGTGGGCACGGACGCGACAACCCTACAGAGCGCCAGAAGCGCTCTGTATTCCCCATAGGAGGTACGTCACTGGCATTGACAAACCTGCGCCAGGTGCACTTCCTGCTATCCTTGCCGCCATGACGGGACCGCAAGCGAAGACCTGTGCGACGTGCGGACGCGTCATCGTCGCGCACGCGGTGTACTACCGCTTCAGTCTGGTGTTGGAAGGGGAGCAGGACCTGCTCGACCCTTCGGATGACCTGGAGGGGAGTCCCGCGGAGGCGCTCGCGGAGATGGTCCGCCGCCTGGATGAAGGCTCCGCGGACCCCGGTGAACTGGAGGCGCAGGTGCACTGGGAGCGCACCGGGGTCGTCTGCTCGGAATGCCGCGCCGTGGCAATGCGGATGCTCAACACCGCCACGGGCGACTCTGGACCGCATTGAGCGTCACTGGATGCGCATCGCGTACTTGCCCAGGTGGTGCTTGAGCACCTCCTGCTGGGCCTTCGCGGCTTCCTCCAATGCGTAGAGACGGCCAATCTCCAGATGGAACGGCCCCGCCTCAATCAATTCATTGAGCCGCTTCATCACCTGGGGGTTGGGGATGCCGTCGTAGGCCTTGGTTTCGACGCCCTCCGGCCCCTTGGGCGCTGGCTCCACGCCGTTCGGGAAGGCGATGCGGCCTCCCTTGCGGATGTTGCGGAGCAGGGGCTCGGCGGCGTCTCCCCGGGCCAGCACCAGCGCCGCGTCGAAGCCGTCTGGCGCGAAGTCGCGGCAGACCTTCTCCAGGTCTTCCTGATGCCCCTCCGCGACCGCGTCCGCTCCCAGCCTCCGTGCCAGCTCCACGCCGTCCTGCCCGGACGCGACCGCCAGCACCTTCGCTCCCAGCCTCTTCGCGAGCTGCAGTGCGATATGTCCAATGCCTCCGCTGGCGCCGAAGATGAGCAGCTTCTGCCCTGACTTGAGCTGGAGGTGCTCCTCCAGGCCCAGGAGCCCCGTGAGTCCGTCCGCGGCGAGCACCGCCGCTTGCTCCACCTTCAACCCCTTGGGCACCTTCGCCGCCTGGTTTTCCTTCACGGCGACGTACTCCGCGTAGAAGCCTCCCTTGTTGCTCATGAACGCGGAGCCGTAGACTTGGTCGCCGACCTTGAAGTTCTTCACGTTCTTGCCCACCGCTGCGATTTCTCCCGCGCCGTCGGCTCCGGGCACGTAGGGGAATTTCGGGCCGCCTGGAATCATTTCGGCCATCTGTCCCTCGCGCTCCATCCAATCCCAGGCACCAATTCCCGCCGCCGCGACGCGCACGAGCACTTCATCGTCGCCACAGGTGGGAACGGAGATGGTCTTGATGCCCAGGACCTCCGGGCCGCCGAAGCGGTCGAGCGCCGCGGCCCTCATCTTGTCGGGAATGGATGCTGGCATGCTGTGACTCCCTCTCGGTGAATGCTTGTCCTCCGAGACGATGCGCATGCTTCGCGTGACGTTCAGCGTCACTGGCCCCACGCAGGCACGGCGGGGGAGCGGACTGCCGCTTTCCACCCCGCCGCGGAATGCCCTCAGTTCAAAAGCTGCATGAGGTCCGCTCGCGTGATCGCGGCGCCTCCCGTGGCGCCTCCGAGCGCGGCCTCGAAGAGGGCTCGCTTCTTGTCCTGCAGGAGGAGGATCTTCTCCTCCACCGTCCCCTGGGACACCATCCGGTACACCATCACCGGGCGCTGCTGCCCGATGCGGTGCGCCCGGTCCGCGGCCTGCGCTTCCACCGACGGGTTCCACCAGGGGTCCACCAGGAAGACGTGGTCCGCCGCCGTCAGGTTGAGCCCCGTTGCTCCCGCCTTCAACGAGATGAGCATCACGGGCGCTCCCTTCTCGTCCTGGAAGGAGGACGCCACCGCGCCCCGGTTCGCCGTGCTTCCGTCCAGGCGGATGAACCCGATGTCCGCCTCCTTCAGCGCGGGCTCGATGAGGTCCAACATCGACGTCCACTGAGAGAAGACCAGCGCCTTGTGCCCGTCCGCCACCGCCGTGCCGAGCGCCTCCACCAACGCCTGCACCTTCGAGGACGTCCTCGCCTGCTGCCCCGGCACCAGCGCCGGATGACAGGCCGCCTGCCTCAACCGCAGCAGCGCCTCCAGTGCCTTCAACACGCTGCCGCCCTCTTCGAGCTGCGACACCACCTCCTCGCGCGTCGCGGCGTGGACCGCGTCGTAGACGGCGCGCTCCTGCTCGGTGAGGGTGACGTGCCGCACGGCCTCCGTGCGCGGTGGCAACTCAGGCGCCACGTCGCGCTTGAGCCTGCGCAACACGAAGGGGCGGATGCGCGCGCGCAGGGCCTCCGCGGCGCCCTTTTGATTCTCAGACACCGGCCGGGACCAGCGCTCCTCGAAGGCCTTGCGCCCGCCCAGCAGGCCCCGGTTGGTGAAGTGCATCAGGCTCCACAACTCCTCGAGCCGGTTCTCGATGGGCGTGCCGCTGAGCGCGATGCGGAAGCCCGCGTCCAGTTCGTACGCCGCTCGCGCCACCTGGCTGTCTGGATTCTTGATGGCCTGCGCCTCGTCCAGCACCACCGTGTCCCAGGTCTTCGCCGCCAGGATGGCCGCGTCCAGACGCAACAGCGCGTACGTGGTGAGCGTCACGTCCGCGGACTCGTCCAGCGTGCGCCCCACGCCGTGATAGACAGACACCTTCAGCGACGGGCGGAAGCGCTTCACCTCCGCCTCCCAGTTGGGCAGCACGCTCGTGGGCGCCACCACCAGCGTTCCCCGGCCCAACGTGCAGATGGTCTGCAGCGTCTTGCCCAGACCCATGTCGTCCGCCAGCACGCCTCCCAGACCCGCCTGTCTCAGGAAGGTGAGCCAGCTCACGCCCTGCAACTGGTACGGGCGCAGCGTCGCGGTGAGGTCCTTGGGCAGCTGGGGCTCGGGGAGTTTCTCAAAGCCTTGCACCAGGGGCGCGAGCCGCTCCGTGACGGGCGGAGCGGGGTGCTCCAATGCCTCGCACAGGCCGGTGAGCTGGGGGATGGCGTGGTTCGCGAGTCGGCCGTCTCTCTCTCTCGCGGACAGCAGGTCCGTCACTCGCTGGCCGTGGGCCTTCAGCCAGCCCGTGGGCAGGGGCGCCCAGCCTCCGCCCTCCAGCGGCACCAGCCCCAGGCCTTCCTCCCAGGCCCGCATCACCGCGCCCGCGTCCACGGTGCGCTTCTCTCCGGGGCCCAGGCCCTCCACATGGAAGTCGAGCGAGAAGCCCACTCGCGGCACGCCCGCGTCGGTGGCGGACGTGTCCAACGTGAGCATCGGCCTGAGCTTCACATCCGGGCTGACCACTCCCGCGGCGTTCCCGGTGAGGCCTCCGCGCCACTTGCGCAGCTTGTCCGCGAGCTGCACGGCCTCCTTGCCGTGGACCGTCACGCGCCGGCCCGGCGCCATGTTCAGCTCGTCCCTCAGCTGGTGGATGAGCTTCGTCTCCGTGGGCTCGTCGCGCACCGGCGCGGCGCCCTGGAGGTACACCAGCTTCCCGTTGTCGATGCGCGCGGTGGGCGGCGAGCCGTACACCAGCGTGGGCAGCACCGAGAGCCCCGTGTCGAGCTTGTCCAACTCCAGCGAGATGCGCGGCTTGAGCGTCCGGTCGATGGGCGGCAGCCGCCGGCTCTTCACGTCCACCGGCATGCGCCTGGCGAAGTCCGGCAGCACCTTGCTCGTCAGGTCCGCCAACTGCTCCGGGGCGAAGACGCGCTCCTGGGGCAGGTTCTCCAGCCGCGCGCCGGTGAGTGACAACTCTCCCAACCGGCAGAGCGCGCCCGCGCACAGCGCGACGCCGGGGCTCACCAGTTCGTTGATGCGCGGATCCTTCTCCACCTTGAGCACGGTCTGCTCGCCCCGGTCCTCGACGGTGACTCGCGGGAGGAGCGGCTCGTTGGAGACGGAGACGAGCGCGCCGTCGAAGAGGACGGTGCGCGCCTTCTCCAGCACGTGCAGCAGAGCATCCAGCTTGCTCTGCGGCAGCGCGCCCCGGGTCGCCTGCGCGAGCAGCTTGTCCGCGAGCAGGTCGCACGGATCCACGTGGATGCGCGCGGCCTCCACGGGGTTCTGGAGCACGGACGCGAGGCTCCGGGCCAGCAGCCTCGCGGTGTTGTCCGGCCGGACCACCAGCCGCTCCAGCTGGAGGCCTCCGTCCGCGCGCTTGAAGCGGTACACCAGCCGTTCTGTCTTCGGCGCGGCGCCGGGACGCGTTGCCGTGGCGGCAGGGCCCGGGCGGGCAGCAGAGGCCGCCGCCGTGGCCTTCCTTCCTTCCGCCTGCCGCAGGACGATGGCCGCGGCGATGACGTGCTCGCAGGGGTCCACCTTCCCCCGGCAGTCGCACTCCCAGATTTCATCCTCGGGGTAGAGGGTCGTGGTGAGCGGGGTGGGGCGGCCGGGGATGCGGATCCGCAGGACGACCTCTTCCTCGTCCACGGACTGCACCGACACGACCCCCGCACGCGACAGGGCCTGTCCGGCGGACCACGTGGTCGGGCCTGACTCCTCCCGGATGGCTTCGAGCAGTTCCGCGAGCGCCGACATAGGAGGGGCGATTCCCTAGCCCCGCGCCGGGCCTGGCGCAAGCCACCGGGCGCGTGGCTGTGACACTGAGGGACACACGCTGCCGTGCTCCTGTAACTGGCGGCGCTACAGCGGCCACGACACCCGTGTCATCCGCAGCGAGGCCTTCCGAGGAAAGCGCAAAAATCTTGGGGTGTGGCGTGGCAGGTGCAAGGCGTCCTGTTCGGAACGCGCGTCGGTGCTTCCTTGGCTTCCGCCTGCTGGACCCTCAGCGTCTCCGTCCGTTGTGAGTGAAGCAGACAGTGTCCCCCACACAGTCGAGGTCCCACACATGCACCTGAAAATGACGAGTCGCCTCCTGGCGGCTGCGTTCCTGAGCCTGGTGGTTGGTTGCCAGGGTGAGCCGACGCAGTCCCCGGAAGGTTCGCAGTCCGCGGAGCTGTCCGCCAAGGCGGATTGCGTGCAGCGGTTCGATGGCATCACCACCTGCGCCAAGGGCAACGCGTCCCTGGCGGCCTCCGAGAAGGGCGTGCAGGTCAACGGGCTGAAGAGCCTCAAGACGGACGGCGTCTCCAGCACGTTCAACGACGCCATCACCTGGTCGCAGGACGCGCAGATTCGCGTTGGCAGCGCCTCGGGCGGCCTCGCCCTGGCCGCGCGGGATGGTGACCAGGTGGTCAGCACCCTGCGCATCACCCCCGGGAAGGACCGCCAGGTGTCCGTGGAGCCGGGCTTCACCGGTTCGTCCTCCGGCGCGTTCCGGATGAACGTCTACAACAATGGCCGCCTCGTTGGGTCGAGCCCCCAGCCGCAGGCCATGATCATCACCTTCTACAGCTGGTGGGCCTTCCTCGACTGGTACTACTGGCACTGGGGCTTCTTCTCCTACCGCACCACCGCCACGGGCGGGAATGTGGGCATGGACGGCGCCTGCGGCTGGCGCCTGAACGTGGCCAACACGACCTTCAGCGTCAAGCTCGCTGACGGGAAGGAAGTCGTCGGCGACACGGTGGAGTTCATCGAGGAGATTGGCGACGGTGCCTACCCGTACCGCCACTTCTCCGGCATCGACGTGAACGCCAGCGCCACGGACTTCCTCGTGACGGGCGAGTCCTTCGGCCAGGAGAAGTAAGCTGTTCCTCCACCGGGTGGGGGCGCCTCGTTCCCGCCCGGTGGTGTCTGTCTGTCTGTGTCTTCCCATCGAGGAGTCGTGACGATGCGCGTGCCCTGGTCTCTCGCTGGCATCTCCGCCGGAGCGCTGCTCATCGGCGCCGCGTGGGCCACCGTCGTCCGCCGCCCCGAACCCCTGGTGCTGGGCGCGCTTCCCCCCGTCGTCCTGCCGCACGTGGAGCAGGCAGGCGGTGCCACCACGGTGACGGACACCGGCCGCAATGCCTTCGGGCGCGCGCCCATGAACATGCCGCGCTCGCGCTGGCCGGACTTCTACGCGGGCAAGGGCGTCTTCGACCGCGACTGGAGCGACTCGCGCCTGCGTGCCGCCGTGGCGGGGCCCTTCTTCAGCGCCACCGGCTGCATGACCTGCCACGTGAAGGACGGCCGGGGCCAGCCGCCCTCGAGCCCCACGGAGGCGCCCGTCTCGCTGGCGTTCCAGCTGAGCGCGCCCGACGGCGCCGGTCCCCACCCGCTGTACGGCATGCAGCTGGACGCGCACGCCGTGGAGGGCCAGGTCCCCGAGGGCCACGTCCGCGTCGACTTCGAGGAGACGCGCGGCACCTTCGCCACCGGTGAGCCGTACTCGCTGGTGCGCCCGCGCTACCAGTTCCAGGGGCTGGTGCACGGCCCCCTGGGCGACGGCGCCCTGTTCTCCGCCCGCGTGTCGCCCGTGAACTTCGGCCTGGGCCTGCTGGAGGCGCTGCCCGAGGCCGACATCGTGGCCCGCGCCGACCCCGAGGACCGCGACCAGGACGGCATCTCCGGCCGGGTCAACCGGGTGCTCGACGTGGAGACGGGCGAGACGCGCCTGGGCCGCTTCGGGTGGAAGGCCAATCAGCCCACGCTGCGCCAGCAGGTGGCGCATGCGCTCGTCGCGGACATGGGCGTCACCACGACGCTCTACCGCCAGGAGCAGGGCCGGGCTGCCCCGGGTGAACCGGAGGTGTCCCAGGACGACATGGACCTGCTGATGATCTACATGCGCCTCGTCGCCGTGCCCAAGAGGCGCGACTGGGAGGCGCCGGAGGTCCAGCGGGGCCATGCCGTCTTCCGCGCCATCGGCTGCGCGGCGTGCCACGTGGACACGCCCCAGGAGACGGGGACGGTGGAGGGCTTCGACGAGGTCTCCCGCCAGGTCATCTACCCCTACACGGACCTGTTGCTGCACGACCTGGGCGAGGGCCTGGCGGACGGACGTCCGGATGGGCTGGCCACGGGCAGCGAGTGGCGCACGCCGCCCCTGTGGGGCATCGGGTTGGTGGAGGCCGTCAACCGGCACACCCGCTTCCTGCATGACGGCCGGGCCCGCTCCCTGGAGGAGGCCGTCCTCTGGCATGGAGGGGAGGCGGCCCCCGCGCAGGCTCGCTACGTCCGGCTGCCCCGCGAGGACCGGGCCGCGCTGCTCGCCTTCCTGAAGTCGCTCTGAGGCACGGACGGGACGTCCTCCCGTCTGGGTCGCGGCCAGGAGGACCACCGCCTGGAGGGGCTTCGGCCTGGGTGGGCGCACGGAACATTGGGACGCCAGGGGCCCTTGGAGTACCCTGCGCGCCCCCTTCATGCAGCCTCAGACTCCCATTCTCGATGATGCCCCCGACGTCCCGCTCGCGGTCGACCTGGACGGGACGCTGGTGCGCACGGACACGCTGCACGAGAACCTGCTCGTGCTGCTCAAGAACGCGCCGTGGCTGCTGCTGCTGGTGCCGTTGTGGGTGCTCCGGGGCAAGGCCTTCTTCAAGGCGGAGGTGGCTCGCCGCGCGCGGCTGGACGTCACCTCGCTGCCGTACAACGCGGAGGTGGTGGCCTTCCTTCGCGAGGAGCACGCCCGGGGGCGGCGGCTGGTGCTGGCCACGGCCGCGGACCGGAGCATCGCCGACGCGGTGGCCGCCCACCTGGGCCTCTTCCACACGGTGGTCGCCAGTGAAGCCGGGGTGAACCTGTCCGGCGCGCGGAAGCTGGAGCGGCTGCGCGAATTGCTGGGCCCCTTCGACTACGCGGGCAACGACGCGGTGGACCTGCACCTGTGGCGTGAGTGCCGGCGGATCATCGTGGTGCATGCGCCAGCGGGCGTGTTGCGCCAGGCCCAGGGGCTGGGCCGTCCCGTGCACCGCGTCTTCGAGGCCCCGCCGGGCGGGGTGCGCCCCTGGGTGAAGGCGCTGCGGGTGCATCAGTGGGCGAAGAACGCGCTCGTCTTCGTGCCGCTGCTGGCGGCGCACAAGGCCACCCAGGGCGGCATGGCCCCGCGCGCGGTGCTGGCGTTCCTCGCCTTCAGCCTCTGCGCCTCCAGCGTGTACATCATCAACGACCTGCTGGACCTGGCGTCCGACCGGCGGCACCCGTCCAAGTCGCGGCGGCCCTTCGCGTCCGGGGCCCTGCCGGTGCGCGCGGGCGTCGTGCTGGCGCCGCTGCTGCTGGTGGGCGCCGCGGCGCTGGCGCTGGCGACGCTGCCCCTGTCGTTCTCCGCGCTGCTGGCCGCGTACTTCGTGCTCACGCTCGCGTATTCGCTGCGGCTCAAGCAGGTGGTGATGCTGGACGTGCTGGTGCTGGCGGGCCTCTACACGGTGCGCATCTTCGGCGGCGCGCTGGCGGTGGGCGTGCCCACGTCGAGCTGGCTGCTCATGTTCAGCACCTTCCTCTTCCTGTCGCTGGCCCTGCTCAAGCGGCTGAGCGAGGTGCGGCGGCTGCGCCAGTCCAACGAGACGTCCGCCCACGGGCGCGGCTACCTGGCGCAGGACTACGAGCAACTCGCGAGCCTGGGCGCGGCGGCGGGCCAGGTGTCGGTGATGGTGCTGGCCCTCTACATCACCAGCAAGGAAGTCACGGCGCTGTATGCCCACCCGGAGCGGCTGTGGATGCTGTGCCCGGTGATGCTGTACTGGGTGGGGCGCATCTGGTTGCTGGCGCACCGGGGGCTCGTGAACGAGGACCCGCTCGTCTTCGCGCTGCGGGACCGCGTCAGCTATGTCGTCGGCGTGGCCGCCGCGCTGGTGCTGTGGGTGGCGACGTGACGGGAGCATGGCGATGAGCACGTCGGATTCGTGGGGTCGTTTCCCCCGCGTGGAGCAGCGGACGCGCGCGCTGGCGTGGCGCTCGGACGCGGTGCCCCAGGTGGAGGGCTCCGTCCTGCCGCATGGCCTGGGCCGCAGCTACGGCGATTCCTGCCTCAATGGCGGGGGCACGGTGCTGCTCACCGCGGGCCTGGACCGGCTCATCGACTTCGACCCGACGACGGGCGTGGTGCGCTGTGAGTCAGGCGTGTCGTTGGACACGCTGCTGCGGCTGGCCGTGCCGCGCGGCTGGTTCCTGCCGGTGACGCCGGGCACGAAGTTCGTCACGGTGGGCGGCGCCATCGCCAATGACGTGCACGGCAAGAACCACCACCGGGCCGGGACGTTCGGCCGGCACGTGCGCCGCTTCGAACTGGTGCGCTCGGATGGCAGCCGGCGGATGTGCGCGCCCGACGAGAACCCGGACTGGTTCGGCGCGACGATTGGCGGCCTGGGGCTCACGGGGCTCGTCACCTGGGCGGAGGTGCAGCTCAAGCCCATCCGCAACCCCTTCGTGATTCAGGAGACCGTCCCGTTCGAGAACCTGGACGGCTTCATCCGCGTGTCCGCGGAGTCCGAGGCGGACCACGACTTCACCATGTCGTGGGTGGACTGCCTGGCGCGCGGGCGCAAGCTGGGGCGCGGCCTGTTCTACCGGGGCAACTTCGCGCCCACGCAGTTCGAGAGGCTGCCCCTGTCGAAGAGCCACCTGTCGCATGGCAGCGGGCTCGCGGTGCCCATCGACCTGCCGGGCTTCTGCCTCAACCGGCTGTCGGTGTCCGCGTTCAACTTCCTGTACTACCACCGGGAGCGGATGAAGCCGTCTCCCCGGCTCGTGCATTACGATCCGTTCTTCTACCCGCTCGACAGCGTGTACGGCTGGAACCGCATCTACGGCCGCCGGGGCTTCCTCCAGTTCCAGTGCGTGGTGCCCCACGCCACCGCGCGCGACGCGCTGCGGGAACTGCTGGAGCGCAGCGCCCGGGGTGGGTTGCCCAGCTTCCTGTCCGTGCTCAAGACATTCGGCGACCTGCCGTCGCCCGGGTGGCTGTCCTTCCCGCGCCCCGGCTACACGCTGGCCCTGGACTTCGCCAACCAGGGTGAGAAGACGTGGAAGCTGGTGGAGTCGCTGGACCGCGTGACGCGCGAGGCGGGCGGGGCGGTGTACCCGGCCAAGGACGCGCGCATGAGTCCGGAGAGCTTCGCCGCGTACTTCCCCAAGCGCGAGCAGTTCTCCGCGTACGTCGATCCCGCGTTCTCGTCCTCCTTCTGGCGCCGGGTGAACCCGGCGTCCTTGCCCTTGCCCTCGCTGGAAGACCGTCAGGTCGCCATCCCATGAAGAAAGTCATTGTCCTCGGCGCCACGAGCGCCATTGCCCAGGCCACGGTGCGGTTGCTCTCCGCGCGCGGGGCGTCGCTGTACCTGGTGGGCCGCAACGCCGCGAACCTGGAGGCGGTGGCCAAGGACGCGGCCACGCGCGGCGCGCAGAAGGTGGAGTTCCGCGCGCTGGATTTGAACGACTGCGAAGCGCACGCGAGCCTCGTGGAGAGAGCGTGGCAGGCCCTGGGCGGACTGGACGGGGTCGTGCTGGCGCATGGCGTGCTGGGAGACCAGGAGGAGAGCCAGCGCTCGTGGGCGGCGGCGGAGCTGGTGCTGCGCACGAACTTCCTCTCCGCCGCGTCGCTGCTGACGGAGCTGGCCAACCGCTTCGAGGCGCAGAAGGCCGGCACGCTGGTGGTGATTTCGTCGGTGGCGGGAGACCGTGGCCGGCAGAGCAACTACGTGTACGGCGCGTCCAAGGGCGCGCTGACCGTGTTCCTCCAGGGCCTGCGCAACCGGCTGGCGAAGTCCGGCGTGGCGGTGGTGACGGTGAAGCCCGGCTTCGTGGATACGCCGATGACGGCCCACGTGCCGAAGAACAAGCTCTTCGCGTCGCCGGAGCAGGTGGCGCGAGGCCTCTTGAAGGCCGCGGACGGGCGCAAGAACGAGGTCTACGTGCCCGGCTTCTGGGCGCTCATCATGCTCATCATCAAGAGCATCCCGGAGCCTGTGTTCAAGCGGCTGAAGCTCTAGGCTTCCGCTGTTGCCCGCGCGGGCAGCCGGTGGAGCGGAGCGCAGTGGGGCGCGTGCGTCTGGAGGAACTGGCGCATCCGCTCCGCGCGTTCCGGGTCGTTCCGCTGGGTGGCCGCGGCCCGGAGTGCCCAGGCGCAGAGCAGGCGGACCACGATGAGAGGAGACTCCTCCTGGTGGTGCTCCAGCAGCCGCAGGCCCTCCGGCGTTGATTGGCCCGTGACGACTTCCGCGGAGTGGATGAGGACGTCGTAGAAGACCCGGCCCATCTTTGCTCCGGGAACGGCGGGGTTGATGTCGGCCAGGGCGAGGGCCTCGCGGGCGAGCCTCAGGGTCTGCTCAGGGTCGTCCTTGCAGATCAGCTGGAGGAGCGCGTCGCTGCTTCGCTCCATGGCCTGGAGCAGGGGCGCCTTGCTCCGCCAGTCCACCGCGTTCAATTCGTGGCGGGCCAGGGCGTCCTGCCCGTAGAGGATCCTCCCCAGGGCCCGTCTCTGCGCCCGGAAGACGTCCACGTCGGGGAAAGGGCTGCTCGGAGGAAGGAGCTCATCCGTGAGCCTGAACCAGGCCTCCACGTCCGGGTGCTGGAGTGCCTCGGCCTCCCGCCTGCGCGCCTTGCGAACCTGGTACTGCCGCCAGGCCAGGCTCCCGCCCACGAGCACGAAGAAGAGGATGAGGAAGGGGAGCAACTGCTGGCCCAGCCCTGGAGGAACCTGGGGCTTGGGGGTGGGCCATTCGCCGTCTCCGGTGATGGGCGAGGGGTTGGTGAAGAAGGCATGGAGGCCGTACCAGAGCGGCAGCAGGACGGCCCAGATGAGCAGGAGCTTCCGGAACGGATGGCGACCCAGCCATCCCAGGACGGGCACCTTGCGGAGCTGCTTATCGGCGACTCCGCGGAGATAGCGATTGTTCTCTTCGCGCGACATGCGCGCACCGTAACCCCTTCCACTCCGTGCCTGAAAGACAGACACGGAGTGGAGGTTGTCTTCAACTGCCGGTGGCGTCGTTGGACGTAACGGCGGCCAGGGCGGAGCGCAGGTGCTCGACGACAGACCCGAGGTGCGGGTCCTGCATCAGCTCGTGGTGGCCACCGGGGACGTCGTGCACTTTCAGTTCGCCACGCACCAGGGGCTCCCACCCGCGGTGACGAGGAATCGCTTCGGCGACGCCACTGGCGCTCAGGAGCAGGGCGGTGCCGTCGTACGGCTGGGGCACGTACTTCTCGTGGGCGAAGAGGTTGGCCCGGAAGACGTTGAAGAGGGCACGCAGCTGGGCCGGGCCGGACTGCGCGTCGAGGATGCGCGCCCGGAGTCCTTCCTGCAGCAGGTGTCCCAGCATCACGTCGTCGCCCTGCGCCAGGGCTTCGTCCGAAGCGGAGAGCTCCTGTCCGAAGGCGGTGGCGGTGGCATGGGCGAAGGCGAGCCTCGCGCGGGCCTCGGAGTCGAGGTGCGTGGCTTCCTGAGTGGGCTTCGTCAGACCGTGGACGTGGGCATCGATGAGGGCGAGCAGGTCCACGGCTTCACCGGCCTCGCGCAGGCGACGGGCCATCTCGTAGGCGATGACGCCGCCGAGAGACCAGCCTCCCAGTTGGTAGGGGCCGTGAGGCTGCACCGTGCGGATGGCTTCGATGTAGAGGGTGGCCATCTCCTCGATGGACTCGGCGACGGGCCGTCCGTCGAGGCCACGCGACTGGAGGCCGTAGACGGGCAGCGAGGGCCCCAGGCGGCGCGCCAGTTCCGAGTAGGCGAGGACGTTGCCGCCGCCCGGGTGGACAAGGAAGAGCGGCCGCTGGCCGGGCTCGCCGCGCTCCAGCGGGACGAGGGGCGTCCAGTCCTGTGAGTCGTCGCGGAGCACCTGCGCGAGCTGCTCGATGGTGGGCTGCTGGAAGAGGACGGAGAGGGGAATCGACTGGCCGAGACGCTCGCGCACGGCGGCGACCATGCGCACGGCGAGCAGGGAGTGGCCGCCCAACTCAAAGAAGCTGGAGCGGACGCCGACGGAGCGGACGCCGAGGACGTCCTCCCAGATGCGAGCGAGCTGCATTTCGAGCGCGTCGCGGGGAGCGACGAAGTCCCGGGCCTCGACGGCGTGGGCGTCGGGCTCCGGCAGTGCCTTGCGGTCCACCTTGCCGTTGGCGTTGAGGGGCAGGGCGTCCAGCACCACGACGGCCGACGGCACCATGTACTCGGGCAGCCGCTGCTTGAGGCCTGCCTTGAGGGTGTCCGCGTCCAGCGGGTGGCCTTCGCGAGCAGTGACGTAGCCGATGAGGCGCTTGTCCGCGTCCGTGCCCCGAGCCACGACGATGGCCTCGTTGACGCCGGTGGCGGAGCGCAGGGCGGCTTCGACTTCGCCCAACTCGATGCGGAAGCCACGCACTTTCACCTGGAAGTCGACGCGGCCCAGGAAGTCGGTGGTTCCGTCTTCCCGCCAACGGGCCTGGTCGCCCGTGCGGTAGAGGCGCTCACCCGGCGTGGACGCGAAGGGGTGGGGGACGAAGCGTTCCGCGGTCAGCTCGGGACGATTCAGGTAGCCCCAGGCCAGGCCCTGGCCGCCCACGTACACCTCACCCGCGACGCCTACGGGCACCGGGTGCAGGTGCCCGTCGAGCACGTAGACGGTGGAGTTGGAGAGAGGCCGGCCAATGGGGATGGCTCCGTCCACGCGCGTGCCGTGCAGCATGGGGAAGGTGGTGGAGAAGGTGGTGTTCTCCGTGGGGCCGTAGCCGTTGATGAACGTCGCACCGTCCGAAAGACGCGCGAGGTGCTCGCGCACTCGGGCGGCAGGCAGCACATCGCCACCGGCGAGGACCTGGCGCACGCCCGCGAGCGCTTCGCCCTGATGCAGGGCCATCTGCTCGAAGAGGGCGGCGGTGAGCCACAGGGACGTCACGCGGTGGTGGCGCAGCTGGGCGGCCAGTTCCTCCAGCGACAGGGAGTGCGGCGGAGCGAGGACGAGCTGCGCACCGTGCAGCAGCGCGCCCCAGATTTCGAGCGTGGAGGCGTCGAAGGCAACCGGGGCAGCCTGGAGCCAGACTTCATCCGGCCCGAAGCGCATGAAGGTGCTGCCGAGCACCAGGCGGGTGATGCCCCGGTGCGGCACGCAGACGCCCTTGGGGCGGCCGGTGCTGCCGGAGGTGAACATGACGTAGGCGAGAGACTCGCCATCCACGGAGACGTCGGGTGCATGCGTGGGCCGCGAAGCGATCTCCGCGGACTGGGCATCCAGCCAGACGCGGGTGCCGGTGGCAGGGAGCAACGAAGCAAAGGGTTGGTGCGTGACCACCACGCCCACGTCCGCGTCCTCCAGCAGCATGGCGATGCGTTCCACGGGCGCATTGCGGTCCACGGGGACGAAGGCCGCGCCCACCTTGAGGATGGCGAGGAGCGCCGTCACCAGGTCGAAGGAGCGCTCGACGGCGAGACCCACGCGCGCACCCGGGACGATGCCCAGGGCGCGCAGGTGCCACGCCAGTTGGTTCGCGCGCGCGTCCAACTGGGCGTACGTCAGCGCATCATCCCCCAGCACCAGGGCCACCTTGTCGGGCGTGCTCTGGGCCTGCCGGGCGAAGTGGACGTGGACCGGAACATCCGTGGGACTGACGGCTGCAGTGTCGTTCCACTCCACGAGGAGGCGCTGGCGCTCGTCGTTGGAGAGGAGCGGCAGGTGGGCCATGGGCTGCTCGGGCTTCGCGGCCACGGCCTCCAGCAGCGTGCGCAGGTGGCGGGCCATCCGCTCCACGGTGCTCTGCTTGAAGAGGGCGGTGCTGTACTCCAGCGTGCCTAGCAGCCCTTCGGACGTCTCCGTGAAGAAGACGCTCACGTCGAACTTCGACGTCGAGTGGGTGGCCTCCAGCCTTCGCAGCCGGAGGTCCGGCAGATGCACGTCCTCCGTGGGCACGTTCTGGAGCGCGAGCAGCGTCTGGAACAGCGGCGTGTGGCTGAGGCTGCGCGTCGGCTGCAGGACCTCCACAAGCTTCTCGAAGGGCACCTCCTGGTGCTCGTAGGCCTCCAGCACCGTGGCGCGCACCTGCTGGAGCAGCGCCTGGAAGGACTGGCCGTCGTCCACCTTCGCGCGCAGGACGAGGGTGTTGACGAAGAAGCCGATGAGGCCTTCCGTCTCCGCGCGCGTGCGGCCCGCGATGGGCGAGCCCACGCTGAGGTCCTGCTGGCCCGTGTAGCGCGACATCAGGCTCTGCCAGGCCGCGAGCAGCACCATGAAGAGCGAGCCGCCTTCACGGTGGCCCAGGCTGCGGAGGGCTTCCGTCAACTCACGCGACAGGGTGAAGCCGAGGGTCGCACCCGCGGTGCTCCGGACGGCCGGGCGGGGGAAATCGGTGGGCAACTCCAGCACGGCTGGCGCACCGGAGAGCTTCCCCTCCCAGTAGGCCATCTCCTGACGCAGCGTCTCACCCGAAAGCGTGCGGCGCTGCCAGTCCGCGTAGTCCGCGTACTGCACGGGAAGCGCAGGCAGCGGCGACGGCTGCCTCGCGGAGAAGGCCGCGTAGAGGGCAGTGACTTCACGTACGAGCACACCCAGCGACCAGCCGTCAGAGACGATGTGATGCATCGTGACGACGAGGACGTGCTCACGCTCGGAAAGCTTGAAGAGCAGCGTGCGGATGAGCGGACCGGTGCGCAGGTCGAAGGGCCGGCGCATCTCCGCGTCCACTCGGTCCCGCGTCTCGGGCTCGCGCTGCGCCTCCGGCACGGCCGTGAAGTCCACGAGCCCCAGGGGCACCGGACTGTCGGAGTGGATGCGCTGGACCGGCTCTCCGGCCACCTGGGTGAAGGTGGTGCGCAGGGCTTCGTGTCGGCGCACGACTTCCTGCAGCGCGCGCTCGAGCATGTCCGCGCGCAGGTGGCCCTCCAACCGGACGGCGACGGGCATGTTGTAGAGGGGGCTGCCCGGTTCGAGCTGATCAATGAGCCACATCCGCTGCTGGGCGAAGGACAGCGGCAGCGGACCGTCATGCGAGACGCGGGTGAGCGGCGAAGTGTTTGTGCGGGTGAGTCCCGAGAGGCGAACCGCGAGCGCTTCCACGGTGGGGGACTCGAAGAGGGCACGCAGCGGGAGTTCCACGTTGAACCCGGCGCGCACGCGCGACACAACCTGGGTGGCCAGCAGTGAGTGCCCGCCCAGTTCGAAGAAGGAATCCGTCACGCCCACCTGAGGCAGGCGTAGGACTCCTGCCCAGATGGACGCGAGCTGCTCCTCGGTGGGAGTGCGCGGGGCGACGTAGCTGGAGGCGAGTGCGCCGCTCTGGGGGGCGGGCAGGGCCTTGCGGTCCACCTTGCCGTTGGTGTTGAGCGGCAGCGCTTCCAGCACGAGGAGCGCGGAAGGGCGCATGTGCTCGGGCAGGAGCTGCTTGAGCCAGTCCTTGAGGGACTCGGGCGTGGGCGCGGACTCCGTGCCTTCCGGAGGCACCACGTAGGCGACAAGCCGCTTGTCGCCGGGGATGTCCTCGCGAGCCAGCACCACGGCGGCGTGCACCTGGGGATGCTTGAGGAGCGCGGCTTCGACTTCACCCAGCTCGATGCGGAAGCCGCGGATCTTCACCTGGAAGTCAGCGCGGCCCAGGTAGTCGAGCATCCCGTCCGCGCGCCAGCGCACCACGTCGCCCGTGCGGTAGAGGCGTGCACCCGGGGTGGAGGAGAAGGCATCCGGGATGAAGCGGTCCGCGGTCAGCTCCGGCCGATTGAGGTAGCCGCGCGCGACGCCCTCACCGCCGATGAAGAGCTCACCGGCGACGCCCACGGGCACGGGGCGCAACGTGCGGTCGAGGACGTAGACGCGGACGTTGGGCAGGGGCCTGCCGATGGTGGGAGTCGGAGACGCATCGAAGGCGCAGGCGGTGGCGTCGACGGTGCACTCGGTGGGGCCGTAGACGTTGAAGACGCGCGGGCGCGGAGCCAGGGCGAGGTGGCGCCAGGTGGCGGGGTCCACGGCTTCACCACCCACGAGGACGCGGTGGGGGATGGCCTTGCGCTCCAGCAGGCCTTCATCCACCAGCAGGCGCAGGTGCGCGGGAGAGCAGTCGAGGACGTCCAGCGCGTCGTGACCGATGCGCTTCACCAGTTCACCGACGTCGGCGCGCGCCTCGTCTGGGACGATGCAGAGGGTGTGGCCGTCGAGCACCTGGATGAGCTGCTTGACGGAGGCATCGAAGGACAGCGGCGCGTTGACGCTGACGCGCTCCCCAGGCTGAGCATCCGCGTGCACGGTGGCGGCGAGAGCGACGCGAAGATTGAGCACGGAGCGGTGCTGAATCATCACGCCCTTGGGGCGGCCGGTGCTGCCGGAGGTGTAGATGATGTAGGCGAGGTGCTCCGGCGTGACATGCGTCACAGGCGCGTTCGCGGGCTCACGTGAGAGGTCCGCGGAGTCGGAGTCCAGGCAGAGGATGTGCGCGGAGTGCGGAGGAAGAGAGTCGCGCAGGCGCTGCTGGGTGAGGACGACGGGAGCGCCGGTGTCCTGGAGGACGTGGGCGAGCCAGTCACGCGGGTAGCTTGGGTCGATGGGGACGTATGCGCCACCGGCCTTGAGAGTGCCGAGGATGCCAACGAGGGCCTCCACGGAGCGCTCCACGCACAGCACGACGCGTTCATCGGGGCCGACGCCCAGCTTCACCAGCCGGTGCGCAAGCTGATTGGCGCGCGTGTCCAACTCACGGAAGGTGAGCTGCTCCTCGCGGCAGATGACGGCCAGCGCGTCAGGCGTGCGAAGGGCCTGGGCGCTGAAGGCGTCATGGAGGCAGAGGTCGCGAGGGAACTCAGCGCTGGGGCCATTCCAATCCACGAGGAGCTGCCGCTGCTCCGGAGCGGTGAGCAGGGGCAGGCTCGCGAGCGTCGCGTCCGGCTGGGCGGCGATGGCCTCCAGCAACACGCCCAGGTGGCTCGCCATGCGCTGAATGGTGGACGCCTCGAAGAGGTCCGTGGCGTACGTCAATGTTCCGCCGAAGCCCTGGGGCGACTCCTGCAATGTCAGCGTGAGGTCGAACTTGGAGGACCGCGTGTCCACCGGGACGGTCTGGAAGGAGAGCCCAGGCAGTCGGAGCGTCTCCATGGGCGTGTTCTGCAGGGAGAACATCGCCTGGAAGAGCGCGCTGCGGCTCAGGTCTCGCGCGGGCTGGAGGACCTCCACCAGCTTCTCGAAGGGCAGGTGCTGGTGCTCGTAGGCCGCGAGCGTCGTACCGCGCACCTGGGAGAGCAGCTGTCGGAACGAGTCCTGCGGCTGCACGTGGGCGCGCAGGACGAGCGTGTTGACGAAGAAGCCGATGAGGCCCTCGGTCTCCGCCTGGGTGCGGCCTGCGATGGGCGTACCGACGCTGATGTCGTCCTGCGTGGAGTAGCGCGACAGGAACAGCTGCCATGCCGCGAGCAGCAGCATGAAGGGCGTGGCGCCTTCATCCCGGGCCAGGGCCTTCAGGGCCTGGGAGACCTCCAACGGAATGCGCACGTCCACCGTGGCACCGCGGCGGGACTGCACGGGTGGACGCGGGTGGTCCGTGGGCAGGTCCAGCGCGGACGGAGCCTCCGCGAGCTGCTGCTTCCAGTAGCCCAGCTGCGCGTCCAGGGACTCACCCTGGAGCCAGCCTCGCTGCCACATGGCGAAGTCCGCGTACTGCACGGGCAGTGGCGGGAGGACGGGAGCGCGGCCGGTGCTGAAGGCTTCGTAGAAGGCCGCCACTTCCCGGACGAGGACGCCCAAGGACCAGCCGTCGGAAACGATGTGGTGCATCGTCACCAGCAACAGGTGCGAGTCCTGTCCCAGCCGCACCAGAGTGCTGCGCAGCAACGGGCCCGTGGAGAGGTCGAAGGCACGCAGGGCTTCCGTGGCCGCAGCGCGCTGGGCCTCCTCCTCACGCTGCGACTCGGGGAGGGACGTCAGGTCGATGACGGGCAGCTCCCAACCGGAGGGAGGCTGGATGCATTGCGACGGCTCTTCGTGCGCCGCGGAGAGCGTGGTGCGCAGCGATTCGTGGCGGTCCACCAACGCCTCGAATGCGCGGCGCAAGGACTCCAGGTCCACCTGTCCCGTCAGCCGCAGGGCGGTGGGGATGTTGTACGAGATGTCTCCCGGCTGGAGTTGATCCAACAGCCAGAGGCGCTGCTGGGCGAAGGACAGCGGAATGACGCCTTCGCGCGGCGAAGGCTGCAGCGGAGGTGCACGGAGCGCGGCGGACCGGGCGCCCGCGAGCTTCGGTGCGAGCGCTTCAACGGTGGGGGCTTCAAAGAGGGCCCGCAGCGGCAGCTCTACCTCGAACGTGGCCCGCACGCGCGAGACGAGCTGGGTGGCCAGCAGGGAGTGGCCTCCCATGGCGAAGAAGTCGTCCCGCACACCGACTCGCTCCATGCGGAGGACTTCGGCGAAGAGGTTCGCGAGCTGCTCCTCGGTGAGCGTGCGCGGTGCTTCGTAGGTGCTGCCTGCCTGCTGCGCCTCCGGCTCCGGCAGTGCCTTGCGGTCCACCTTGCCATTGGAGTTGAGGGGCAGGGAGAGAAGGACGACGAAGGCGGCGGGCACCATGTACTCGGGGAGGCCCTGGCGCAGGTGGGCCTTGAGGGACTCGACCTCCAACGAGGCCTCGGCCTTGGGCGTGACGTATGCGACGAGGCGCTTGTCGGCGGCCTCACCCTTGGCGACGACGACAACGTCCTTGAGGCCCGGGGCGCGGCGGAGCGCGACTTCGATTTCGCCCAGCTCGATGCGGAAGCCGCGCACCTTCACCTGGAAGTCGATGCGGCCGAGGTACTCCAGGCGCCCGTCGAGGCGGTAACGGACACGGTCGCCCGTGCGGTACATGCGGCCGCCGGGAGGACCGTAGGGCTCCGGTACGAAGCGCTCCGCCGTGAGTTCCGGGCGCAGCAGGTAGCCACGAGCCTGGCCTTCACCGGCGAGGTACAGCTCGCCTGCGACACCCACGGGCACCGGCTGGAGAGACGCGTCCAACACGTAGGCACGCGTCGCGGGCAGGGGCTTGCCGATGAGGGGCACCTCGTCACGGCCGACGAGAGAGGCGGTGGAGTAGGTGGTGTCTTCGGACGGGCCGTAGAGGTTGAAGAGCTTCTCAACCGTGGGCACTGCGTAGACCTGCTTCGCCAGCGTCTCCGGCAGGGCTTCACCGGCGAGGTTGATGACGCGCACGCTCGGCGGCACCGCGCCCAGACGCAGCAGCTGAGCCATGGCGGAGGGCACGGTGTTGACGAGGGTGACGTGAGAGGCCGTAGGCAGCTCCGCCAGGTGCAAGGCGTTGCGTGCCACCACCACTGCGCCACCACTGCTCAACGGAGCGAAGAGCTCGAAGACGGAGAGGTCGAAGTTGAGGCTCGTCGCAGCGAGCGTCCCCTTCAACTCCTCCGGCGAAAAGGTCTCCAAGGCCCAGTGGAGGAAGGAGACGGCGTTGCCGTGGGAGATGGCGACGCCCTTGGGACGGCCGGTGCTGCCGGAGGTGTAGATCAGGTAGGCGAGGTGGCCGGCGTGGATGTCCACAAGCGGAGACGTCGTCGGCTGCGTGGACAGCTCCGCGTCCGAGTCGAGGCACACCGGCGTGGCGGTGGTCTCGGGCAGAGCGGAAAGCAGATGGGAGTGCGCGACAAGGGCTGGGCCCTGGGCGTCCTCCAGCAGCCAGCCCAAGCGCTCACGCGGGTAGCTGGGGTCCAGCGGCACGTAGGCGCCGCCAGCCTTGAGGATGCCGAGAGCGCCGATGACAAGGTCCTCGGTGCGATCGACGCAGAGACCGACACGGACTTCGGGGCCGACACCCAGGCCGCGCAGACGGTGCGCGAGCTGGTTCGCCTTCGCGTCCAGCTCCCGGTACGTCAGCTGCCGCTCCGGCGTGATGACGGCCAGGGCATCCGGCGTGCGGCGCACCTGGGCCTCCACCATCGCGGGGATGCTGGACTCCCGCGGCGCCTGCGAGGCAGGCGGGTTCCACTCGATGAGGAGTTGCTGGCGCTCAGCGTCCGTGAGCAGAGGCAGGTCGCCCAGTCGCGTGTCCGGCTGCTTCGCGATGGTTTCCAGCAACACACCGAAGTGGCCGGCCATCCGCTGGACGGTCGCCGCGTCGAACAGGTCCGTTGCGTAATCCAGCGTGCCGGCGAATCCGTCCCGGTTTTCACGCAGACCGAGGGAGAGATCGAACTTCGCGAAGTGGGACTCCAGCGGCAGGGTCTGGAAGGCCAATCCTGGCAGACGCAGTGTCTCGGTGGGCGTGTTCTGCAGGACGAACATGGCCTGGAACAGAGGACTGCGGCTCAGGTCGCGCGTGGGCTGCACGGCTTCCACGAGCTTCTCGAACGGCAGGTGCTGATGGTCGTAGGCCGCGAGCGTCGTGCCTCGCACCTGGGCCAGCAGCTCACGGAACGTCGCTCGCGGATCCATCTGGGCGCGGAGGACCAGGGTGTTGACGAAGAAGCCGATGAGGCCTTCGGTCTCCGCCTGGGTGCGGCCCGCGATGGGCGAACCCACGCTGATGTCGTCCTGCGCCGAGTAGCGCGACAGGAGCACCTGGAAGGCCGCCAGCAGCAGCATGAAGGGCGTGGCGCCTTCGCGTTGGGCCAGGGCCTTGAGGGACTCGGAGAGCTGGGTGGGGATGCGCACGTCCAGCGTGGCACCGCGGTGTGACTGCACGGGCGGCCGCGAGCGATCCGTGGGCAGGTCCAGCGCGGCGGGGGCTCCGGAGAGCTGCTGCTTCCAGTACCCCAGCTGTGCGTCCAGCGCTTCACCCTGGAGCCACTGGCGCTGCCACATCGCGAAGTCCGCGTACTGCACCGGCAGCGGCGCGAGCGAGGGCACCTTCCCCTCGCTGAAGGCTTCGTAGAAGGCCGCCAGCTCGCGGACGAGGACTCCCATGGACCAGCCGTCGGAGACGATGTGATGCATCGTCACCAGCAGCAGGTGCTCCGCTTCATCCAGCCGCACCAACGCGCTGCGCAGCAGCGGGCCCGTGGCGAGCTGGAAGGAACGGTGGGCCTCCGTCGCCGCCGCGCGCCGGGCTTCCTCCTCACGCTGCGATTCGGGGAGGGACGTCAGGTCGATGACGGGCAGCTCCCAGCCAGAGGGCGGCTGGATGCATTGCGACGGCTCTTCGTGCGCAGCGGAGAGCGTGGTGCGCAGGGACTCGTGGCGGGCGACGAGTGCCTCGAAGGCGCGGCGCAACGACTCCACGTCCACCTGGCCCGTCAGCCGCAGGGCGGTGGGGATGTTGTAAGACGCATCACCCGGCTGGAGCTGATCCAACAGCCAGAGGCGCTGCTGGGCGAAGGAGAGCGGAATGGCTCCTTCACGCGCGACGGGCCGCAGCGGCGGTGCGCGGAGCGTCGCGGACCGGGCTCCGTCCAGCTTCGGCGCGAGGCCCTCGACGGTCGGTGCTTCGAAGAGGGCTCGCAGGGGCAGTTCCACGGCGAACGTGGCCCGCACGCGTGAGACGAGCTGCGTGGCCAGCAGGGAGTGGCCCCCCAGCGCGAAGAAGTCGTCGTGAATACCGACGCGCTCCACGCGGAGGACTTCGGCGAAGAGGGCCGCGAGCTGCTCCTC
>NZ_JAAAPK010000021.1 GCF_009909105.1 Corallococcus exiguus | reverse complement strand
GGCACGTTCTGGAGCGCGAGCAGCGTCTGGAACAGCGGCGTGTGGCTGAGGCTGCGCGTCGGCTGCAGGACCTCCACCAGCTTTTCGAACGGCACCTCCTGGTGCTCGTACGCGTCCAGCACCGTGGCGCGCACCTGCTGAAGCAGCGCCTGGAAGGATTGGCCCTCGTCCACCTTCGCGCGCAGGACGAGCGTGTTGACGAAGAAGCCGATGAGGCCTTCCGTCTCCGCACGCGTGCGGCCGGCAATGGGCGAGCCCACGCTGATGTCCTGCTGGCCCGTGTAGCGCGACAGCAGGCCCTGCCATGCCGCGAGCAGCACCATGAAGAGCGAACCGCCTTCACGGTGGCCCAGGCTCCGCAGGGCTTCCGTCAACTCACGCGACAGGGTGAAACCGAGGGTCGCACCCGAAGTGCTCCGGACCGCAGGACGCGGCCGGTCCGTGGGCAGCTCCAGCACGGCCGGAGCGCCGGAGAGCTGCTCTTCCCAGTAGGCCAGTTCCTGCCGCAGCGTCTCGCCTGAAAGCGTGCGGCGCTGCCAGTCCGCGTAGTCCGCGTACTGCACGGGAAGCGCAGGCAGGGGCGACGGCTGTCTCGCGGAGAAGGCCGCGTAGAGGGCAGTGACTTCACGCACCAGCACACCCAGCGACCAGCCGTCGGAGACGATGTGGTGCAGGGTGACGACGAGCACGTGCTCGTGTTCGGCCAGCTTGAAGATCAGCGTGCGGATGAGCGGGCCGGTGCGCAGGTCGAAGGGCCGGCGCATCTCCTGTTCCACCTGGAAGCGTGCCTCGGGCTCGCGCTGCGCCTCCGGCAGATCCGAGAGGTCCACGAGCCCCAGGGGCACCGGACTGTCGGGGTGGATGCGCTGGACCGGCTCTCCGTCCACCTGGGTGAAGGTGGTGCGCAGGGCGTCGTGTCGGCGCACGACTTCCTGCAGGGCACGTTCCAGTACATCCGTGCGCAGGTGGCCTTCCAGTCGGACGGCGACGGGCACGTTGTAGAGGGGGCTGCCCGGTTCGAGCTGATCAATGAGCCACAGCCGCTGCTGGGCGAAGGACAGCGGCAGCGGACCGTCATGCGAGACGCGGGTGAGCTTCGGAGCCTGGGAAGTGGCGCTTCCGTGCAGCCGCCCGGCGAGCGCCTCCACGGTGGGGGACTCGAAGAGCGCGCGCAGGGGCAGTTCCACGTTGAACTCCGCGCGGACGCGCGACACCACCTGGGTGGCCAGCAGTGAGTGCCCGCCCAGCTCGAAGAAGGAGTCCTTCACGCCCACCTGGGGCAGGCGCAGGACTTCCGCCCAGATGGAGGCCAGCTTCGCTTCGACTTCGGTGCGAGGCGCTTCGTAGGTATTGCCGGACTGGGGCGCCTCCGGCTCCGGCAGTGCCTTGCGGTCCACCTTGCCATTGGAGTTGAGAGGCAGGGCGTCCATCACCACGAAGGTGGCGGGCACCATGTACTCAGGGAGCCCCTGACGCAGATGCGTCTTGAGGGCCTCCACCTCCAGGGAGGTCTCAGCCTTGGGAGTGACGTAGGCGACGAGGCGCTTGTCGGCGGCTTCACCCTTGGCGACGACGACGGCGTCCTTGAGACCTGGAGCGCGACGAAGGGCTGCTTCGATTTCGCCCAGTTCGATGCGGAAGCCACGCACCTTCACCTGGAAGTCGATGCGGCCGAGGTACTCCAGGCGCCCGTCGAGGCGGTAACGGACACGGTCGCCCGTGCGGTACATGCGGCCGCCCGGAGGACCGTAGGGTTCCGGCACGAAGCGCTCCGCTGTGAGTTCCGGGCGCAGCAGGTAGCCACGAGCCTGGCCTTCACCGGCGAGGTACAGCTCGCCTGCGACACCCACGGGCACCGGCTGGAGAGACGCGTCCAACACGTAGGTACGCGTCGCGGGGAGCGGGCGGCCAATGAGGGGCACTTCGTCACGGCCGACGAGGGAGGCAGTGGAGTAGGTGGTGTCCTCGGAAGGCCCGTAGAGGTTGAAGAGCTTCTGCACCGTGGGGACGGCGTAGACCTGCTTCGCCAGCGTCTCCGGCAGGGCTTCACCGGCGAGGTTGATGACACGCACGGAGGGCGGCACCGCGCCAAGACGCAGCAGCTGCGCCATGGCGGAGGGCACGGTGTTGACGAGGGTGACGTGGGAAGCGGTGCTCAGCTCCGCCAGATGCAATGCGTTGCGAGCCACCACCACCGCGCCACCACTGCTCAACGGAGCGAAGAGCTCGAAGACGGAGAGGTCGAAGTTGAGGCTCGTCGCGGCGAGGGTGCCCTTCAACTCCTCCGGCGAGAAGGTCTCCAGGGCCCAGTGGAGGAAGGAGACAGCGTTGCCATGGGAGATGGCGACGCCCTTGGGACGGCCGGTGCTGCCGGAGGTGTAGATGAGGTAGGCGAGGTGGCCGGAGTGGATGCCCACCTCGGGCTTCGTGGTGGGCTGCTTCGCCAGCTCCACGTCCGAGTCGAGGCACACCGGCGTGGCGGATGTCTCCGGTAGCGCTGAGAGCAGATGGGAGTGCGCGACAAGGGCAGGACCCTGAGCGTCCTCCAGCAGCCAGCCCAATCGCTCGCGCGGATAGCTGGGGTCCAGCGGTACGTAGGCGCCACCGGCCTTGAGGATGCCGAGGGCACCAATGACGAGGTCTTCGGTGCGCTCGACACACAGGCCGACGCGGACTTCAGGCCCGACACCCAGGCCGCGCAGGCGGTGCGCGAGTTGGTTCGCCTTCGCGTCCAGCTCCCGGTACGTCAGCTGCCGCTCGGGCGTGATGATGGCCATGGCATCCGGTGTGCGATGCACCTGCGCCTCCACCATCGCGGGGATGCTGGACTCCTTCGCCACCTGCGATGCAGGCGGATTCCACTCGACGAGGAGTTGCTGGCGCTCGGGGTCGGTGAGCAGCGGCAGGTCACCCAGTCGGGTGTCCGGCTTCTTCGCGATGGCCTCCAGCAACACGCCGAAGTGCCCGGCCATGCGCTGGATGGTCTCGGCATCGAACAGGTCCGTCGCGAAGTCGAATGAACCGACGAATCCGTCCCGGCCTTCACGCAGACCCAAGGAGAGATCGAACTTGGCGAAATGCGCTTCCAGCGGCAGGGCCTGGAAGGACAGACCCGGCAGACGCAGCGCCTCATTCGGCGTGTTCTGCAGGACGAACATGGCCTGGAAGAGCGGACTGCGGCTCAGGTCGCGTGTGGGCTGCACGGCTTCCACCAGCTTCTCGAACGGCAGGTGCTGATGTTCGAAGGCCGCGAAGGTCGTGCCGCGCACTTGAGTCAGCAGTTCACGGAACGTTGCACGCGAATCCAACTGGGCGCGCAGGACGAGCGTGTTGATGAAGAAGCCAATCAGGCCTTCGGTCTCCGCCTGGGTGCGGCCGGCGATGGGCGTGCCCACGCTGACGTCATCCTGTGCGGAGTAGCGCGACAGGAGCACCTGGAACGCCGCCAGCAACGTCATGAACGGCGTGGCACCTTCCCGTTGTGCCAAGGCCTTGAGCGCGTGAGAGATCTCCGAGGGGATGCGCACGTCCACCGTTGCGCCTCGGTGCGACTGCACGGGCGGGCGCGGGCGGTCCGTGGGCAACTCCAACGCCGCGGGTGCTCCGGAGAGCTGCTGCTTCCAGTAGTGGATCTGCGCGTCCAGGGCCTCGCCCTGGAGCCAGTTCCGCTGCCAGGCGGCGAAGTCCGCGTACTGCACGGACAGCGGCGCGAGATCCGGCGTGCTGCTCGTGGAGAAGGCCTCGTAGAAGGCCACCATCTCCCGGACGAGGACGCCCATGGACCAGCCGTCGGAGACGATGTGGTGCATCGTCACGAGCAACAGATGTGAGTCCTCGGCCAGCCGCACCAACGTGGTGCGCAGCAGCGGTCCCCTGGCGAGGTCGAACGGCTTCCGCGCTTCCGCGTTGGCCAGTCGCCGCGCCTCTTCTTCTCGCAGCGTCTCAGGCCGTGTGGAGAGCTCCACGAGCGGCAGTGTCCAACCACTGGGCGCGTGGATCGTCTGGATGGGCTGATCCTGGTGCTCGTGGAAGGTGGTGCGCAGGGCCTCATGGCGCTGGACGAGCGCCTCGAAGGCACGGCGCAGGGCCTCGACGTCCAGGTGCCCCGAGAGCTGGAGGGCAGTAGGGATGTTGTACGACGCGTCGCCGGGCTGGAGCTGATCCAACAGCCATAGCCGTTGCTGAGCGAAGGACAGCGGCAGCGGACCGTCATGCGAGACGCGGGTGAGCTTCGGAGCCTGGGCGGTGGCGCTCCCGTGCAGTCGCCCGGCGAGCGCCTCCACGGTGGGGGACTCGAAGAGCGCGCGCAGGGGGAGTTCCACGTTGAACTCCGCGCGGACGCGCGACACCACCTGGGTGGCCAGCAGTGAGTGCCCGCCCAGCTCGAAGAAGGAGTCCTTCACGCCCACCTGGGGCAGGCGCAGGACTTCCGCCCAGATGGAGGCCAGCTTCGCTTCGACTTCGGTGCGAGGCGCTTCGTAGGTGTTGCCGGACTGGGGCGCCTCCGGCTCCGGCAGGGCCTTGCGGTCCACCTTGCCATTGGAGTTGAGGGGCAGGGCGTCCATCACCACGAAGGTGGAGGGCACCATGTACTCGGGAAGGCCCTGGCGCAGGTGGGCCTTGAGGGCCTCCACTTCCAGGGAGGTCTCAGCCTTGGGCGTGACGTAGGCGACGAGGCGCTTGTCGGCGGCCTCACCCTTCGCGACGACGACGGCATCCTTGAGACCTGGAGCGCGACGGAGGGCTGCTTCGATTTCGCCCAGCTCGATGCGGAAGCCGCGCACCTTCACCTGGAAGTCGATGCGGCCCAGGTACTCCAGGCGCCCGTCGAGGCGGTAACGGACACGGTCGCCCGTGCGGTACATGCGGCCGCCCGGAGGACCGTAGGGTTCCGGCACGAAGCGCTCGGCGGTGAGTTCCGGGCGCAGCAGGTAGCCGCGCGCCTGGCCTTCGCCGGCGAGGTACAGCTCACCTGCGACACCCACGGGCACCGGCTGCAATGAGGCGTCCAGCACGTAGGCGCGCGTCGCGGGTAGCGGGCGGCCGATGAGGGGCACTTCGTCACGGCCGACGAGGGAGGCGGTGGAGTAGGTGGTGTCCTCGGAAGGCCCGTAGAGGTTGAAGAGCTTCTGCACCGTCGAGACGGCGTACACCTGCTTCGCCAGCGTCTCCGGGAGGGCTTCACCGGCGAGGTTGATGACACGCACGGAGGGCGGCACGGCGCCCAGGCGCAGCAGCTGCGCCATGGCGGAGGGCACGGTGTTGACGAGGGTGACGTGGGACGCGGTGGGCAGCTCCGCCAGATGCAATGCGTTGCGAGCCACCACCACCGCACCACCACTGGAGAGCGGCGCGAAGAGCTCGAAGACGGAGAGGTCGAAGTTGAGGCTCGTCGCAGCGAGCGTCCCCTTCAACTCCTCCGGCGAGAATGTAGTCAGGGCCCAGTGGAGGAAGGAGACGGCGTTGCCATGGGAGATGGCGACGCCCTTGGGACGGCCTGTGCTGCCGGAGGTGTAGATGAGGTAGGCGAGGTGTCCGGCGTGGATGTCCACAAGCGGAGACGTCGTCGGCTGCTTCGCCAGTTCTGCATCCGAGTCCAAGCACACCGGCGTGGCACTGGTTTCGGGCAGCGCCGAGAGCAGATGGGAGTGCGCGACGAGGGCTGGGCCCTGGGCGTCCTCCAGGAGCCAGCCCAAGCGCTCACGCGGGTAGCTGGGGTCCAGCGGTACGTAGGCGCCACCGGCCTTGAGGATGCCGAGGGCACCAATGACGAGGTCTTCAGTGCGTTCAACGCACAGTCCAACGCGGACTTCGGGCCCGACGCCCAGGCCGCGCAGACGGTGCGCGAGTTGGTTCGCCTTCGCGTCCATCTCCCGATACGTCAGCTGTCGCTCGGGAGTGATGATGGCCAGGGCATCCGGAGTGCGGCGCACCTGCGCTTCCACCAACGCGGGGATGCTGGACTCCTGCGGCACCTGCGACGCGGGGGGATTCCAATCGACGAGGATCTGTTGGCGCTCGGAGGCGGTGAGCAGCGGCAGGTCACCCAATCGGGTGTCCGGTTTCGTCGCGAGGGCCTCCAGCAACACCCCGAAGTGTCCAGCCAGGCGCTGGATGGTCGCCACGTCGAACAGGTCGGTCGCGAAGTCGAATGAACCGACGAATCCGTCCCGGCCTTCACGCAGGCCCAGGGAGAGGTCGAACTTGGCGAAGTGTGATTCCAGCGGCAGGGCCTGGAAGGACAAGCCCGGCAGGCGCAGCGCCTCGGTGGGCGTGTTCTGCAGGACGAACATGGCCTGGAACAGCGGGCTGCGGCTCAGGTCGCGCGTGGGCTGCACGGCCTCCACGAGCTTCTCGAACGGCAGGTGCTGATGGTCGTAGGCCGCGAGCGTCGTGTCTCGCACCTGGGCCAGCAGCTCCCGGAACGTCGCGCGCGGGTTCAGCTGGGCGCGCAGGACGAGCGTGTTGATGAAGAAGCCGATGAGGCCTTCGGTCTCCGCCTGGGTGCGGCCGGCAATGGGTGAACCCACGCTGACATCGTCTTGCGCGGAGTAGCGCGACAGCAGCACCTGGAACGCCGCCAGCAACGTCATGAACGGCGTGGCGCCTTCCCTCTGTGAGAGCGCCTTGAGGGCATCCGCGATGTGCTTGGGAATGCGCACTTCCACCGAGTCACCCCGGTGCGACTGCACGGGCGGGCGCGGGTGGTCCGTGGGCAGCTCCAACGCCGCGGGTGCTCCGGAGAGCTGCTGCTTCCAGTAGTGGATCTGCGCGTCCAGTGCCTCTCCCTGGAGCCAGTTCCGCTGCCACGTCGCGAAGTCCGCGTACTGCACGGGCAACGGCGGGAGCGAGGGCGACTGGCCCGTGGAGAAGGCCGCGTAGAAGGTCGCCACTTCCCGGACGAGGACGCCCATGGACCAGCCGTCGGAGACGATGTGGTGCATCGTCACCAGCAGCAGGTGGGAGTCCTGGGCCAGCCGTACCAGCGTGCTGCGCAGCAGCGGACCCCTGGCGAGGTCGAAGGGCCTCCGCGCTTCCTCGTCGGCCATCCGCCGCGCCTCTTCTTCCCGAAGGGCTTCAGGCCGGGCGGAGAGGTCCACGAGCGGCAGCATCCAACCGCCGGGAGCGTGGATGTTCTGGATGGGCTGATCCTGGTGCTCGTGGAAGGTGGTGCGCAGGGCCTCGTGGCGCTGGATGAGCGCTTCGAAGGCACGGCGCAGGGCTTCCACGTCCAACTGCCCAGAGAGCTGGAGCGCGGTGGGGATGTTGTACGACGCGTCCCCGGGCTGGAGCTGATCCAACAGCCACAGCCGCTGCTGAGCGAAGGACAACGGCCGCGGGCCGTCCGCGTGCGTCTGGGTGGGCGCGGGCAGGTGGAGGTTCGGCGTGGCCGTCTGGAGCCGCTCCGCGAGCGCGGCCACGGTGGGCGCTTCGAAGAGGGCCCGCAGCGGCAGCTCCACGCGGAACGTGGCTCGGACGCGCGAGACGAGCTGGGTCGCCAGCAGCGAATGACCGCCGAGCGCGAAGAAGTCGTCGTGTACGCCCACGCGCTCCACACGCAGCACCTGAATGAAGAGGGCCGCGAGCTGCTCCTCGGTGGCGGTGCGCGGCGCGACGTAGGTGGACCCGAGCGCCGTGCCCTGGGGGGCGGGCAGTGCCTTGCGGTCCACCTTGCCGTTGGTGTTGAGCGGCAGGGCCTCCAGCACGAGGAACGCGGAGGGCACCATGTACTCGGGCAGGTTCTGCTTGAGGAAGGTGCGCAGCTCGGTGGAGTCCAGGGACTCTCCCGCCTCGGGGACGAGATAGGCGACGAGCCGCTTGTCTCCGGGCACGTCCTCGCGGGCGAGGACAACGGCTTGATGCACGGCGGGATGTCCCAGCAGGCAGGACTCGATCTCACCCAGTTCGATGCGGAAGCCGCGGACCTTCACCTGGAAGTCAGCGCGGCCCAGGTAGTCGAGCATCCCGTCCGCACGCCAGCGCACCACGTCGCCCGTGCGGTAGAGGCGTGCACCGGGCGTGGAGGAGAAAGCATCCGGGATGAAGCGGTCCGCCGTCAGCTCCGGCCGGTTGAGGTAGCCGCGCGCGACGCCCTCACCACCGATGAAGAGCTCCCCGGCGACGCCCACGGGCACGGGGCGCAACGTGCGGTCGAGCACATAGACGCGGACGTTGGGCAGGGGCCTGCCGATGGTGGGAGTCGGAGACGCATCGAAGGCGCAGGCGGTGGCGTCGACGGTGCACTCGGTGGGGCCGTAGACGTTGAAGACGCGCGGGCGCGGGGCCTGGGCGAGGTGGCGCCAGGTGGCGGGGTCCACGGCTTCACCGCCCACGAGGACGCGGTGGGGGATGGTCTTGCGCTCCAGCAGGCCTTCATCCACCAGCAGGCGCAGGTGGGCCGGAGAGCAGTCGAGGACGTCGAGGGCGTCCTGGGCAATCCGGTTGACGAGTTCGCCGACGTCAGCGCGTGCCTCGTCGGGAACAATGCAGAGGGTGTGGCCGTCGAGCACCTGGATGAGCTGCTTGACGGAGGCGTCGAAGGAGAGCGGAGCGTTGACGCTGACACGCTCCCCTGGCCGGGCGTCCGCGTGCACCGTAGCGGCGAGGGCGACGCGCAGGTTGAGCACGGAGCGGTGCTGAATCATCACGCCCTTGGGGCGGCCAGTGCTGCCGGAGGTGTAGATGATGTACGCCAGATGCTCCGGCGTGACATGCGT
Organism: Corallococcus exiguus; assembly: GCF_009909105.1. Classification (NCBI taxonomy): domain Bacteria; kingdom Pseudomonadati; phylum Myxococcota; class Myxococcia; order Myxococcales; family Myxococcaceae; genus Corallococcus; species Corallococcus exiguus. The sequence continues at coordinate 31,816 of NZ_JAAAPK010000021.1, read as the reverse complement.
CACAGGCGCGTGCGCGGGCTCACGTGAGAGGTCCGCGGAGTCGGAGTCCAGGCAGAGGGTGTGCGCGGAGTGCGGAGGAAGAGAGTCGCGCAGGCGCTGCTGGGTGAGGACGACGGGAGCGCCAGTGTCCTGGAGGACGTGGGCGAGCCAGTCGCGCGGGTAGCTGGGGTCGATGGGGACGTAGGCGCCGCCAGCTTTGAGAGTGCCGAGGATGCCGACGAGGGCCTCCACGGAACGCTCCACGCAGAGCACGACGCGCACGTCGGGGCCGACGCCCAGCTTCACCAGCCGGTGCGCGAGCTGATTGGCGCGCGTGTCCAGCTCACGGAAGGTGAGCTGTTCCTCGCGGCAGATGACGGCCAGCGCGTCAGGCGTGCAGAGTGCCTGGGCGCTGAAGGCGTCATGAATGCAGAGGTCACGCCGGAACTCAGCGCTAGAGCCATTCCAGTCCACGAGGAGCCGCTGCCGCTCCGGAGCGGTGAGCAGGGGCAGGCCCGCGAGCGTCGCGTCCGGCTGGGCGGCGATGGCCTCCAGCAGCACGCCCAGGTGTCCGGACATGCGCTGGACCGTCGAAACATCGAAGAGGTCCGTCGCGTACGTCAGCAGTCCGACGAAGCCCTGGGGTGACTCGCCGAGGGTGAGCGTGAGGTCGAACTTGGAGGACCGGGTGTCCACCGGGACGCTCTGGAAGGACAGCCCGGACACTCGGAGCGCTTCGGTGGGCGTGTTCTGCAGGGAGAACATCGCCTGGAAGAGCGCGCTGCGGCTCAGGTCTCGCGAGGGCTGGAGGACCTCCACCAGCTTCTCGAAGGGCAGGTGCTGGTGCTCATAGGCCGCGAGCGTCGTGCGGCGCACCTGCGCGAGGAGCTCACGGAAGGTCGCTTGCGGCTGCACGTGGGCGCGCAGCACGAGCGTGTTGACGAAGAAGCCGATGAGGCCCTCGGTCTCCGCCTGGGTGCGGCCCGCGATGGGCGTACCCACGCTGATGTCGTCCTGCGTGGAGTAGCGCGACAGGAGCAGCTGCCAGGCCGCGAGCAGCAGCATGAAGGGCGTGGCGCCTTCATCCTGGGCCAGGGCCTTCAAGGACTGGGAGACCTCCAACGGGATGCGCACGTCCACCGTGGCGCCTCGGCGTGACTGCACCGGCGGACGCGGGCGGTCCGTGGGCAGGTCCAGCGCGGAAGGTGCCCCCCCGAGCTGCTTCTTCCAGTAGCCCAGCTGCGCGTCCAGCGCCTCACCCTGGAGCCAGCCTCGCTGCCACATGGCGAAGTCCGCGTACTGCACGGGCAGCGGCGGGAGCGAGGGCCACTGGCCCGCGACGAAGGCTTCGTAGAAGGCCGCCACTTCCCGGACGAGGATGCCCATGGACCAGCCGTCGGAGACGATGTGGTGCATCGTCACGAGCAACAGGTGCGAATCCTGTCCCAGCCGCACCAGCGTGCTGCGCAGCAACGGGCCCGTGGTGAGGTTGAAGGCACGCCGGGCTTCCGTGGCCGCTGCGCGCTGGGCTTCCTCCTCACGCTGCGACTCAGGCAGGAACGTCAGGTCGATGAGGGGCAGCTCCCAGTTGGAGGGCTCCTGGATGCATTGCGACGGCTCCTCCTGCGACGTGGAGAGCGTGGTGCGCAGCGATTCGTGGCGCTCCACCAGCGCTTCGAAGGCGCGGCGCAACGACTCCAGGTCCACCGGGCCCGTCAGCCGCAGGGCGGTGGGGATGTTGTACGAGATGTCTCCCGGCTGGAGCTGATCCAATAGCCACAGGCGCTGCTGCGCGAAGGACAGCGGAATGGCGCCTTCTCGTGGCATGGGCCGCAGCGGCGGTGCGCGGAGCCCGGTGGTCTGTGCCTCCTCGAGCTTCGGCGCGAGGCGTTCGACGGTGGGCGCCTCGAAGAGGGCCCGCAGCGGCAGCTCCACCCGGAAGGTGGAGCGCACGCGCGAGACGAGCTGGGTGGCCAGCAGGGAGTGGCCTCCCATGGCGAAGAAATCGTCCCGCACGCCGATGCGCTCCACGCGGAGGACCTCGGCGAAGAGCGTGGCCAGTTGCTCCTCGGTGGCGGTGCGCGGCGCGACGAAGACGGTGCTCCGAGGCGTGTTCCCCGGCTCCGGCAGGGCCTTGCGGTCCACCTTGCCGTTGGCGTTGATGGGCAGCGCGTCCAGCACCATGAATGCAGACGGCACCATGTACTCGGGCAGCCGCTGCTTGAGGCCTGCCCGGAGCGTGTCCGGGGTCGGCGCATGGCCCGCGCGCGCGGTGACGTAGCCGATGAGGCGCTTGTCCGCGCCGGTGCCCCGCGCCACGACGATGGCTTCGTTGACGCCGGCGGCGGAGCGCAGCGCGGTCTCGATTTCGCCCAGCTCGATGCGGAAGCCACGCACCTTCACCTGGAGGTCGACACGTCCCAGGAAGTCGAGCGTGCCGTCCTCCCTCCAGCGGGCCTGGTCTCCCGTGCGGTAGAGGCGCTCGCCCGGACTGGAGGCGAAGGGGTGGGGGATGAAGCGCTCCGCGGTCAGGTCCGGGCGGTGCAGGTATCCCCAGGCCAGGCCCTGGCCGCCGACGTACACCTCGCCGGCAATGCCCACGGGCACCGGGTGCAGGTTCGCGTCGAACACGTAGACCGTGGAGTTGGAGGGCGGCCGGCCGACGGGGATGGCGCCTTCCACGCGCGAGCCATGCCCCATGGCGAACGTGGTGGCGAGGGTGGTGCTCTCCGTGGGGCCGTAGGCGTTGTGGAAGCTGGCGCCTTCGGGGATGCGGGCCAGGTGCTCGCGCACGCGGTCCGCGGGCAGCACGTCGCCACCGGAGAGAATCTGGCGCACGCCCGCGAGCGCTTCGCCCTGGTGCAGGGCCATCTGCTCGAAGAGGGCGGTCGTCAGGAACAGCGTCGTCACGCCGTGGTGGCGCAACAGCGCGGCCAGTTCCTCCAACGACAGCGAGTGGGGCGGCGCGAGGACGAGCTTCGAACCATTCAGCAGCGCGCCCCAGATTTCGAGCGTGGAGGCGTCGAAGGCGATGGGGGCGACATGCAGCCAGACCTCATCCGCGCCGAGGCGCATGAAGGTGCTGCCGACCACCATTCGCGTGATGCCCCGGTGCGGAATGCAGACGCCCTTGGGGCGGCCGGTGCTCCCGGAGGTGAACATCACGTAGGCCATGGCCTCGCCGTCCACGCGGACGTCGGGGGCGTGGGTGGGCCGCGTGGCGATGACGTCGCGCTGCGCATCCAGCCAGACGCGGGTGCCGGTGGCGGGCAGCAGTGACGCGAAGGGCTGGTGGGTGACGACGAAGTGGACGTCCGCGTCCTCCAACAGGGACGCGATGCGCTCCACGGGCGCATTGCGGTCCACGGGGACGTAGGTGGCACCCACCTTGAGGATGGCGAGGAGCGCCGCGACCAGCTCGAAGGACCGCTCGACGGCGAGACCGACACGCGCACCCGGAACGATGCCGAGGTCGCGCAGGTGGTGGGCCAGTTGGTTCGCGCGAGCGTCCAGCTGCGCATACGTCAGCGAGGCCTCCCCCATGACGAGGGCGATGGCCCCGGGCGCGCGCTGCGCCTGCCGCGCGAAGTGGACGTGGACGGGGATGTCCGTGGGGCTGGCGACGGCGGTGTCGTTCCACTCCACGAGGATGCGCTGCCGCTCCTCGCTGGAGAGGAGGGACAGCCCGGACACGGACTGCTCGGGACTGGCGGCCACGGCCTCCAGCAGCGTGAGCAGCTGGCGGGCCATCCGCTCCACGGTGCCGCGCTTGAAGAGAGCGGTGCTGTACTCCAGCGAACCCACGAAGCCCTGGGGCGAGTCCTGCATCGCCAGGTTGAGGTCGAACTTCGCGGAGCGCCCTTCGGTGATGACCTGCTGGAAGGTGAGGCCGCGAACGCGCAGGTCTCCCACCGGGGCGTTCTGGAGGGCGAACATCACCTGGAACAGCGGGCTACGGCTCGCGTCCCGCACGGGCTGGAGGACCTCCACCAGCTTCTCGAAGGGCAGGTGCTGGTGCTCGTAGGCCGCGAGCGTCGTGCCGCGCACCTGGGCGAGCAGCGTCCGGAAGGAGTCCTCCGGCGCCACGCGCGTGCGCAGGACGAGCGTGTTGACGAAGAAGCCGATGAGGCCCTCGGTCTCCGCCTGCGTGCGGCCCGCGATGGGCGAGCCTACGGTGATGTCGTCCTGCGCGGCGTAGCGCGACAGGAGCACCTGGAAGGCCGCCAGCAGCACCATGAAGGGCGTGGCGCCTTCACGCTGGGCCAGGGCCTTGAGCGCGTCGGACGTCGCCTGGGGAATCCGGACGGAGACGGCCGCGCCCTGGTGGGACTGGATGGCCGGACGCGGATGGTCGGTGGGCAGCTCCAGCGCGAACGCCGCGCCCGCGAGCTGCTGCTTCCAGTAACCCAGCTGCGCGTCCAGCGCCTCGCCCTGGAGCCACTGGCGCTGCCGTTCCGCGAAGTCCGCGTACTGCACCGGCAGCGGGGCCAGCGTGGGCGCCTGGCCGGAGGTGAAGGCCTCGTAGAAGGTGATCAGCTCGCGGACGAGCACGCCCATGGACCAGCCGTCGGAGACGATGTGGTGCATCGTCACGAGCAGGAGGTGGTCCTCCTCCGCCAGCCGCACCAGCGTCGTGCGCAGGAGCGGTCCGCGCTCCAGGTGGAAGGGCTGGTTTGCTTCCTTCGCGATGCGGCGCTGGGCCTCGGCTTCGCGCTGCGCGTCGGGCAGCGCGGACAGGTCCACGAGCGGCAGTGTCCACGCGTCCGGCAGGTGGATGTGCTGCGTGGCCTGGCCTTCATGCTCATGGAAGGTGGTGCGCAGGGATTCGTGACGCGCGACCAGGGACTCGAAAGCGCGGCGCAGCGATGCCACGTCCACCGGCCCCTGCAGCCGGAGCGCGGACGGAATGTTGTACGACGCATCCCCCGGCGTGAGCTGATCCAGGAACCAGAGGCGCTGCTGGGCGAAGGAGAGCGGAATGGCTCCCTTGCGTGAGGTGGGCCGGAGCGGAAGAGCCCCTCGGGCCGCGGCGGGCCGCGCGTCCGCGAGCTTCAGCGCGAGGGCGGCGACGGTCGGCGCATCGAAGAGGGCCCGCAGGGGCAGCTCCAACCCGAGCGTGGTCCGCACGCGCGAGACGAGCTGGGTGGCCAGCAGCGAGTGGCCTCCCAACGCGAAGAAGTCATCGTGGAGGCCCACCTGCTCCACCCGGAGGACTTCGGCGAAGAGGGCCGCCAGCTGCTTCTCCGTGGCGGTGCGCGGCGCGACGTAGGCGACGGCGCGCGCGGTCTCCTCCGGCTCCGGCAGGGCCTTGCGGTCCACCTTGCCGTTGGCGTTGAGAGGCAGCGCGTTCAGCACCACGAAGACCGACGGCACCATGTACTCCGGCAGGCTCCGCCGGAGATGGGCCTTGAGCGCGTCCGAGTCCAGCGAGTGGCCTTCGCTCGCGCTGACGTAGCCGATGAGGCGCTTGTCCGCGTCCGAGCCCCGGGCCACGACGACGGCCTCGTTGACGCCCGAGAAGGCGCGCAGCACGGCTTCGATTTCACCCAGCTCGATGCGGAAGCCCCGCACCTTCACCTGGAAGTCGACGCGACCCAGGAAGTCGAGCGTGCCGTCCGCCTTCCAGCGGGCCTTGTCGCCCGTGCGGTAGAGGCGCTCGCCCGGCGTGGACGCGAAGGGATGGGCGACGAAGCGTTCCGCGGTCAGGTCGGGGCGGTTCAGGTAGCCCCAGGCCAGACCCTGGCCTCCGACGTACACCTCACCCGCGACGCCCTCGGGCACCGGGCGCAGGTTCGCGTCGAGCACGTAGACGGTGGAGTTGGAGAGCGGCCGGCCGATGGACACCGAACCGCCCACCACCGAGTCGCGATGCATGGCGAAGGTGGTGGAGAAGGTCGTGTTCTCCGTGGGGCCGTAGCCGTTGATGAAAGTGGAGCCTTCCGGCAGGCGGGCCAGGTGCTCGCGAACGCGGGAGGCGGGCAGCACGTCGCCACCCGCGAGGACCTGGCGCACGCCCGCGAGCGCTTCGCCCTGGTGCAGGGCCATCTGCTCGAAGAGGGCGGCGGTGAGCCAGAGCGACGTCACGCGGTGGTGGCGCAGTTGCGCGGCCAGTTCCTCCAGCGACAGGGAGTGCGGCGGAGCGAGGACGAGCTTCGCGCCGTGCAGCAGCGCGCCCCAGATTTCGAGCGTGGACGCGTCGAAGGCAACAGGGGCGGCCTGGAGCCAGACTTCATCCGGCCCGAAGCGCATGAAGGTGTTGCCGAGCACCAGGCGCGTGATGCCCCGGTGCGGTGCGCAGACGCCCTTGGGGCGGCCCGTGGAGCCCGAGGTGAACATCACGTAGGCCAGGGCTTCACCGTCCACGCGGACGTCCGGCGCATGCGTGGGGCGCGCGGCGATCTCCGCGGCCTGGGTATCCAACCAGACGCGGGTGCCGGAAGCGGGCAGCAGTGACGCGAAGGGCTGGTGCGCGATCGTCACGCTGACGTCCGCATCCTCCAGCAGTGCGGCGATGCGCTCCACGGGCGCATTGCGGTCCACGGGGACGAAGGCCGCGCCCACCTTGAGGATGGCGAGGAGCGCGGTCACCAGCTCGAAGGACCGCTCGATGGCGAGGCCGATGCGTGCACCAGGGACGATGCCCAGGGCGCGCAGGTGATGGGCCAGCTGGTTCGCGCGTGAATCCAACTGGGCATATGTCAGCGAGTCATCCCCCAGCACCAGGGCCACCGCGTCGGGCGTGCTCTGGGCCTGCTGGGCGAAGTGGACGTGGACTGGCACGTCCGTCGGGCTAACGGCGGCCGTGTCATTCCACTCCACGAGGACGCGCTGATGCTCTTCGCTGGAGAGGAGGGACAGCCCGGCCACGGGCTGCTCGGGCTTCGCGGCCACGGCCTCCAGCAGCGTGCGCAGATGGTTGCCCATCCGCTCGAGGGTGCTCCGCTCGAAGAGCGCGGTGCTGTACTCCATCCAGCCGGTGAAGCCCTGCGGTGAGTCCTGCAACGTCAGGGTGAGATCGAACTTGGCGGAGTGGCCCTCGGCGACGACCTGCCGGAAGGTGAGGCCCGGCACGCGCAGCGCTTCTCCCGGGGCGTTCTGGAGGACGAACATCACCTGGAAGAGGGGGCTGCGGCTCGTGTCCCGCACGGGCTGGAGGACCTCCACCAGCTTCTCGAAGGGCACGTGCTGATGCTCGTACGCAGCGAGCGTCGTGCCGCGCACCTGGGCGAGCAACTGGCGGAAGGAACTCTCCGGCGTCACGCGCGTACGCAGGACGAGCGTGTTGACGAAGAAGCCGATGAGTCCTTCGGTTTCCGCCTGGGTCCGGCCCGCGATGGGCGAACCCACGGTGATGTCGTCCTGGCCTGCGTAGCGAGACAGGAGCACCTGCCAGGCCGCGAGCAGCACCATGAAGGGCGTGGCACCTTCGCGCTGGGCCAGGGCCTTGAGCGCGTCGGACGCAGCCTGGGGAATCCTCACGGCGTGGGTCGCGCCCGCGTGGGACTGGATGGCCGGGCGGGGATGATCCGTTGGCAGCTCCAGCGTGGCCTGAGCCCCTCCGAGCTGCTGCTTCCAGTAGCCCAGCTGCGCGTCGAGCGTCTCGCCCTGGAGCCAGTCGCGCTGCCACGCCGCGAAGTCCGTGTACTGCACCGGCAGCGGGGCCAGCGCGGGCGCCTGACCGGTACTGAAGGCTTCATAGAAGGCCACCAGCTCGCGGACGAGCACGCTCATGGACCAGCCGTCGGAGACGATGTGGTGCATCGTCACGAGCAACAGGTGTTCTTCCGCCGCCAGCCGCACGAGCGCGGTGCGCAGCAGCGGACCGTTCCGCAGGTCGAACGGCTGACGTGCGTCCGCTTCGACCGTCCGCTGTGCTTCGTCTTCGCGCCGCGCCTCGGGCAGCGTGGAGAGGTCGGTGAGCGGCAACGCCCACGTGCCGGGCGTGTGGATGTGCTGGGTGGCCTGCCCCTCGCTGTCGCGGAAGGTGGTGCGCAGGGCGTCGTGACGAGCGACCAGCGCTTCAAACGCGCGGCGCAGCGACTCCACGTCCACCTGCCCCGTCAGCCGGAGCGCCGTGGGGATGTTGTAGGACGCATCGCCCGGCGTGAGCTGATCCAGGAACCAGAGCCGCTGCTGGGCGAAGGACAGGGGCTGAGGCCCGTCCACCTCGGTCCGGGTGAGCGGCGGGAGGCGGAGGCTCGGCGTCTGGGATCGGAGTCGCTCGGCGAGCGTGGCCACGGTGGGTGCTTCGAAGAGGGCCCGCAGCGGCAGCTCCGCGCGGAAGGTGGCGCGGATTCGAGAGACGAGCTGGGTGGCCAGCAGGGAGTGGCCTCCGAGCGCGAAGAAGTCGTCGTGGATGCCCACGCGCTCCACGCGCAGCACCTGCGTGAAGAGGGTGGCGAGCTGCTCCTCGGTGGGAGTGCGCGGCGCGACGTAGGTGGAGGCGAGCGCGGTGCCCTGGGGCGTGGGCAGTGCCTTGCGGTCCACCTTGCCGTTGGTGTTGAGCGGCAGCGCCTCCAGCACGAGGAGCGCCGAGGGGCGCATGTGTTCCGGCAGGAACTGCTTGAGCCAGTCCTTGAGGACCTCGGGCGTGGGCGCGGACTCCGTGCCTTCCGGAGGCACCACGTAGGCAACGAGCCGCTTGTCGCCGGGCACGTCCTCGCGCGCCAGCACCACGGCGGCGTGCACCTGAGGATGCTTGAGGAGCGCGGCTTCGACTTCACCCAGCTCGATGCGGAAGCCGCGGATCTTCACCTGGAAGTCAGCGCGGCCCAGGTAGTCGAGCATCCCGTCCGCACGCCAGCGCACCACGTCGCCCGTGCGGTAGAGGCGGGCACCGGGCGTGGAGGAGAAGGCATCCGGGATGAAGCGGTCCGCCGTCAGCTCCGGGCGATTGAGGTAGCCGCGCGCGACGCCCTCACCACCGATGAAGAGCTCACCCGCGACGCCCACGGGCACGGGGCGCAGCGTGCGGTCCAGCACGTAGACGCGCACGTTGGGCAGGGGCCGGCCAATGGTGGGAGTCGGAGACGCATCGAAGGCGCAGGCGGTGGCGTCGACGGTGCATTCGGTAGGGCCGTAGACGTTGAAGACGCGAGGGCGCGGGGCCTGGGCGAGGTGGCGCCAGGTGGCGGGGTCCACGGCTTCACCGCCCACGAGGACGCGGTGGGGGATGGTCTTGCGCTCCAGCAGGCCTTCATCCACCAGCAGGCGCAGGTGCGCGGGAGAGCAGTCGAGGACGTCCAGCGCGTCGTGACCGATGCGCTTCACCAGTTCACCGACGTCGGCGCGTGCCTCGTCGGGGACGATGCAGAGGGTGTGGCCGTCGAGCACCTGGATGAGCTGTTTGACGGAGGCGTCGAAGGAGAGCGGAGCGTTGACGCTGACGCGCTCCCCGGGCTGGGAGTCCGCGTGCACGGTGGCGGCGAGGGCGACGCGAAGATTGAGCACGGAGCGGTGCTGAATCATCACGCCCTTGGGGCGGCCAGTGCTGCCGGAGGTGTAGATGATGTACGCCAGATGCTCCGGGGTGACTGACGTCACCGGAGCGTCCTGGGACTCAAGAACGAAGTCCGCGGAGTCGGAGTCCAGGCAGAGGGTGTGCGCGGAGTGCGGAGGCAGCGAGTCACGCAGGCGCTGCTGGGTGAGGACGACGGGAGCGCCGGTGTCCTGGAGGACGTGGGCGAGCCAGTCGCGCGGGTAGCTGGGGTCGATGGGGACGTAGGCGCCGCCAGCTTTGAGAGTGCCGAGGATGCCGACGAGGGCCTCCACGGAGCGCTCCACGCAGAGCACGACGCGCACGTCGGGGCCGACGCCCAGCTTCACCAGCCGGTGCGCGAGCTGATTGGCGCGCGTGTCCAGCTCACGGAAGGTGAGCTGCTCCTCGCGGCAGATGACGGCCAGCGCGTCAGGCGTGCGGAGTGCCTGGGCGCTGAAGGCGTCATGGAGGCAGAGGTCGCGAGGGAACTCGGCGCTGGGGCCATTCCAGTCCACGAGAAGCCGCTGCCGCTCCGGAGCGGTGAGCAGCGGCAGGCTCGCGAGCGTCGCGTCCGGCTGGGCGGCGATGGCCTCCAGCAGCACGCCCATGTGGCCCACCAGGCGCTGCATGGTCGAGGCATCGAAGAGGTCGCTGCTGTACTCCAGGACGCCCACGAAGCCCTGGGGCGAGTCCTGCATCGTCAGCGTCAGGTCGAACTTCGCGGAGTTCGATTCGAGCGGAAGCTGCTCGAACGACAGGCCCGGCACGCGCAGCGCTTCCATGGGCGTGTTCTGCAAGGAGAACATCGCCTGGAAGAGCGCGCTGCGGCTCAGGTCGCGAACGGGCTGGAGGGTCTCCACCAGCTTCTCGAATGGCACGTGCTGGTGCTCGTAGGCCGCGAGCGTCGTTCCACGCACCTGGGCCAGCAGTTGGCGGAAGGTCGCCTGCGGCTGCATGTGGGCGCGCAGGACGAGCGTGTTGACGAAGAAGCCGATGAGGCCTTCGGTCTCCGCTTGCGTGCGGCCGGCGATGGGCGTGCCCACGCTGATGTCGTCCTGCGTGGAGTAGCGCGACAGGAGCAGCTGCCATGCCGCGAGCAGCAGCATGAAGGGCGTGGCGCCTTCACGCTGGGCCAGGGTCTTGAGGGCGTCGGAGAGTTGCGCGGGGACGCGCATGTTTACCGCGGCGCCCCGATGCGACTGCACGGGCGGACGCGGACGGTCCGTGGGCAGGTCCAGCGCGGCGGGCGCTCCCGAGAGCTTCTCCCTCCAGTAGGCGAGCTGGGTCTCCAGCGTTTCGCCCTGGAGCCATGATCGCTGCCAGACGGAGAAGTCCGCGTACTGCACGGGCAGCGGCGCGAGGGTGGGCAGGTGATCCGTGTGGAACGCCGCATAGAGCGCGGTGAGCTCACGGACGAGGACGCTCATGGACCAGCCGTCGGAGACGATGTGGTGCATCGTCACCAGCAGCAGGTGCTCCGCGTCGCCCAGGCGCACCAGCGACGTGCGGAGGAGCGGGCCGGCTTCCAGGTCGAAGGGACGCCGGGCCTCCAGGTTCGCGAGGCGGCGCGCCTCTTCTTCCCGCCGGGCCTCGGGCACCGAGGACACGTCGAGCAGGGGCAGCGTCCACGTCCCAGGCGAGTGGATGCGCTGCGCGGGCTCGCCCTGGTGCTGGAAGAAAGTGGTGCGCAGCGTTTCATGCCGTGCGACCAGCGTCTCGAAGGCACAGCGCAGGGACTCCACGTCCACCTGGCCCTTCAGGCGAAGGGCCGCGGGGATGTTGTACGCGGCGCTGCCCGGCTGGAGCTGATCCAACAGCCACAGCCGCTGCTGCGCGAAGGACAGGGGCGGCGGGCCCTCGTGGGTGGCGACAGGGAGTGGCGGGAGTCGGGAGCCAGCGGCGGAGGTGCGCAGGCGCTCGGCGAAGGCGGCGACGGTGGGGGCCTCGAAGAGGGCTCGAAGCGGCAGCTCCGCACCGAAGGCCGCGCGGACGCGGGAGACGAGCTGGGTGGCCAGCAGGGAGTGGCCACCGAGTGCGAAGAAGTCATCGTGGACGCCCACGCGCTCCACGCGCAGGACCTGGGCGAAGACGTCCGCGAGCTTCTCTTCGGTGGCGTCGCGAGGAGCGACGAAGTCCGCGAGCGGTGAAGCGTCAGGGACGGGCAGTGCTTTCCTGTCCACCTTGCCATTGGGGCTGAGGGGAAGGGCCTCCATGACGACGAAGGCGGCGGGTACCATGTACTCGGGCAGCCGCTCCTTGAGGAACGTGCGCACCGCCGAGGTGTCCAGTTGCTGGCCCGAAGTGGGCGCGACGTAGGCGACGAGGCGCTTGTCCCCGGGGACGTCCTCACGAGCGAGGACGGCGGCTTCGTGCACGGAAGCGTGCGCGAGGAGGGAGGCCTCGATTTCGCCCAGCTCGATGCGGAAGCCGCGGACCTTCACCTGGAAGTCGAGCCGCTGGAGGTAGTCCAGCTGGCCGTCGGCGCGCCATCGCACGACGTCGCCCGTGCGGTAGAGGCGGGCACCCGGCGTGGAGGAGAAGGGGTGCGGGATGAAACGCTCAGCGCTCAGGGCCGGCTGACCCAGATAGCCCCACGCAAGGCCCTCACTGGCAAGGAAGAGCTCACCGGAGACACCCACGGGCACCGGCTGCAAGTGGGCATCGAGGACGTAGGTGCGGGTGTTGGCGATGGGGCGACCGATGGGAGGCCGCGTGCCGTCGTCGCGCGAGGAGGCAGCGACGGGGGTGAAGGTGGCGACGACGGTGCTCTCAGTGGGCCCGTAGTGGTTGAAGAGGGCAGCGGGCACCGAAGGAGGCGGGCCGTGGTGCAGGGCGTCTCCGCCCGTCAGCAGGGCACGCAGGGCGATGGGGCGAGGCCACTCCTCACGCAGCACGGCCTCGGCCAGGGGCGTCGGCATGAAGCAGGTGGTGATGGCTTCGCGGGCCAGCCACTGAAGCAACTGGGAGGGCTCCGCACGCACGGCTTCGGGAGGGACGACGAGGCTGGCGCCAGAGGCGAGGGAGGGCCACACCTCCCAGGTGGAAGCGTCGAAGGCGACGCCCGCGGTGAGTGCCGTGGAGTCCTGCGCCGTCAGCGAATAGGTGCGCTGGTGCCAGGAGACGAGGTTCATCAGCGCGCGGTGGTGGACGGCGACGCCCTTGGGCCGTCCGGTGCTGCCGGAGGTGTAGATGACGTAGGCCAAATCCTCCGGGCCCACGGGCATCACCAGCAGCGGCTGCTGCGTTGCCCTCGTTTCCATCTCCAGCGAGAGGACGCGAACGGAGAGGGGCGGCAGCGAGTCGCGCAGGTGCTGCTGGGTGAGGAGGACGGAAGCGCCGCAGTCCTCCAGCATGAAGGCCAGACGCTCCGGAGGGACGCCCGGAGAGACGGGGACGTAGGCGGCGCCCACCTTGAGGGCGGCGAGGAGGCCCGCCACCAACTCCGGAGAGCGCTCAGCAAGGACGGCGACGCGGCTGCCACGGGAGACACCGGCCGCGTGCAGTTGGACGGCAAGGCCATGTGCCCATGTGTCGAGGCCCGCGTAGCTGACGCTTCGCTCACCCACGCGCACGGCGACAGCATCAGGCGTGCGTCGAGCGTGCTCCGCGACGACGTGGTGGATGCAGGTGTCGCGCGGGAAGGCGACGTCCGTTTCATTCCACTCGACGAGCAGTTGCTGCTGCTCCGCTGCCGTCATGAGGGACAGTGCGGAGACACGGGCATCCGGCTGGGCGGCGAGGGAGGAGAGAAGGACGCCGAAGTGGCCCATGAGGCGTTGGGCGGTGGAGGCGTCGAAGAGGTCGGAGCTGTACTCAAGGAAGCCGGTGAGGCCCTGAGGCACTTCGAAGAGGGTGAGGGCCAAATCGAAGCGGGAGGAGTTGCCCTCCAGGGGAATGGGCTGGAAGGCCATGCCCGGCACGCGCAGCGCTTCTGCGGGTGCGTTCTGCAGGACGAGCATGACTTGGAAGAGCGGGCTGCGGCTCAAGTCACGAGAGGGCTGGAGGACCTCCACCAGCTTCTCGAAGGGGACGTGCTGGTGCTCATAGGCCCCGAGAGTGGTGGCCTTCACCTGGGAGAGCAGCTGGCGGAAGGAGTCCTCCGGGCGTACGTGGGCGCGCAACACCAGCGTGTTGACGAAGAAGCCGATGAGGCCCTCGGCCTCGGAGTGGGTGCGGCCCGCGATGGGGGAGCCGACGCTGATGTCGTCCTGGCCGGAGTAGCGCGACAGCAGCAGCTGGAAGGCGGAGAGCAGCAGCATGAAGGGAGTAGCGCCCTCCCGCTGAGCCAGGCTGCGAAGGGAGTCCGTCAGCTGCGACGGGAAGTGCACGGGCACCGTGGCACCGCGGCGGGACTGCACGGCCGGACGATGCCGGTCCGTGGGCAACTCCAGCGCTGCTGGTGCACCCGCCAACTGCTGCTTCCAGTAGCTGAGCTGCGACTCCAGCGGCTCCCCCTGGAGCCACTGGCGCTGCCAGAGGGCGAAGTCCGCGTACCGCACGGGCAGCGGTGGCAGGGAGGGAGCCCGGCCGCCACTGAAGGACTCATAGAGGTTTGCCAGTTCGCGGACGAGGACGCCCATGGACCAGCCGTCGGAGACGATGTGGTGCATCGTCGCGAGGAGGACGTGGGAATCCTCTGAAAGCTTGAGGAGGGCTGTGCGCAGCAAAGGCCCGTGGACGAGGTGGAAGGGCTGCCGGGCCTCACGGGTGGCAAGCCGCAGCGTCTCCGCCTCGCGCGCGGACTCCTCCAGGGAAGAGAGATCTTCCACCGGGAGCGCCCATGCGGCCGGGGCATGGATGCGCTGGAAGGGCTGGCCCTCCTCCTCGAAGAAGGTGGTGCGCAGCGCTTCGTGCCGCGCCACCAGCGCTTCGAAGGCACGGCGAAGGGCCTCCACGTCCAGCCGGCCCAGGAGGCGCAGCGCGACGGGCAGGTTGTAGGAGGCGTCATCCGGGGTCAGCTGATCGAGGAACCAGAGGCGCTGCTGAGCGAAGGAGAGAGGCAGGTGGCCTTCGGTGCGCGTGCGCGTCAGGGAGGGCAGACGCGTGCCGGTCGTGGTGCGCTGGAGGCGTTCAGCCAGGGCAGCGATGGTGGGGGCCTCGAAGAGGGCACGAAGCGGCAACTCCACGTCGAGTGCCGCACGCACGCGGGCCACCAACTGCGTGGCGAGCAGCGAGTGGCCACCCAGTTCGAAGAAGTTGTCCGCGCGGCCGACAGTGGGCACGCGAAGCACTTCGCTCCAGAGGGCCGCGAGCTTCTCCTCCAGCGGCGTCGCCGGGGCCTCGTAGGCGTGCGAAGCCCGAAGCGCGCTCGCGTCCGGAGCAGGGAGCGCCTTGCGGTCCACCTTGCCGTTGGACGTCAGCGGCAGCGCGTCCAAAGGGACGAAGGCGGCGGGCACCATGTACTCGGGCAGGTGCTGCTTGAGGTGCGCGCGGAGCGCGGTGACGTCGAGCGTGTCACCCACGACATAGGCCACCAACCGCTTGTCACCCGGAGCGTCCTCGCGGGCGAGAACGACGGCGCCCTTCACGGCAGGGGCTGCGCGCAGGGCGTTCTCGACTTCACCCAACTCGATGCGGAAGCCACGCACCTTCACCTGCGCGTCGATGCGGCCGACGAAGTCCAGCTGGCCGTCAGCCCGCCAGCGCACCACGTCGCCCGTGCGGTAGAGACGGGCGCCCGGAGTGGAGGAGAACGCGTCCGGAATGAAGCGCTCGGCGGTGAGGCCCGGGCGTCCCGCATAGCCTCGCGCCACGCCGACGCCACCGATGTGCAACTCACCGCGCACGCCCACGGGCACCGGCTGGCCGTGCGGGTCCAGGACATAGACGTGTACGTTCGCCAGCGGCTTGCCGATGGACGGCACTTCACCATCCGCCACCACCTCACCGAAGGTGGCGATGACGGTGGCTTCGGTGGGGCCGTAGGTATTGAGCAGGCGCCGTCCCGGGGCCCAACGCGCGACGACGTCCGCGGGCAGGGCCTCACCGCCAGAGATGACGGTGCGCACCTTGGGGAGTCCCTCGGACGACGTGGCTGCCAGTGCCGCGGGGGTGAGGCTGACGACACTCAACTCCTGCTCGCGCAGCAGCACGGGCAGCGGCGCGCCCGGCATCAGCTTCTCCAGCGGCGCGAGCACCAGCGTGGCGCCGTTGCAGAGCGTGGTGAAAATCTCCTCCACGGAGAGGTCGAAGCTGAGGCTGGCGAACTGCAACACGCGGCTGCCGGGACCGATGCCGTAGGCCACCGCCTCGTGGGTGACGAGGTTGGCGACGCTGCGGTGCTCCACCGCAGTGCCCTTGGGCGTACCCGTGCTGCCCGAGGTGTAGAGCAGGTACGCCATGTTCGCGGGCGTCACGCCCGTCACGGGCGCATTCGTCGGCTCCTCGGCCAGCGATTCGCGCTCGGTGTCCAGGCAAAGCGCGCGTGCATGCAGTGCTTCGGGGAAGCGGTCCACCAGCGCGTGCTGGGTGACGAGCACCTGGGCCGCGCTGTCCTCCAGCATGAAGGCCAGACGCTCACGAGGTAGGAGCGGATCCACGGGCACCCAGGCACCACCAGCCTTCAGGATGCCAAGCAGACCGATGACGACATCGAGGGAGCGCTCGACACTGAGTGCAACGCGGACCTCGGGCCCCACGCCACGACGGCGAAGGGCATGGGCGAGCTGATTGGCACGCGCATCCAGCTGCGCGTACGTCAGTTGCGTCCCCTCGAACACAGCAGCCAGTGCCTCCGGCGCGCGTCGCACCTGCTCTTCGAAGAGCGAATGCATGCACGCTTCGGGGAACGGCGCGCGCGTGGCGTTCCACTCCACCAGCATTTCGCGCCGCTCAACGGTGGTCAGTAGCGGCAATCGGGCGACTGACTCATTCGGCTGAGCGACGGCCTCCTGAAGGAGCACACGCAGGTGCTCGGCCATGCGTGCGGCGGTGGAGGCTGTGAAGATGTCGGTGGTGTACTCGAGGTAGCCCTTGAGGCCAGCGTCGGTCTCCAGCACCTGGAGGGTGAGGTCGAACTTGGCGGAGAAGGTGTCGAGTTCCAGGGCCTCCAGCTTCACGCCTTCAACGGAGGCGGAGCCGCGGAAGGAAGCCTGGTAGGTGAGCATCACCTGGAAGAAGGGAGTGCGTCCTGGGATGCGCTCGGGCTTCAACTCCTCCACGAGGCGCTCGATGGGAAGCTCCTGGTGCTCCTGCGCCCCCAGCACCGTCTCCCGTACCTGACGCAGCAGCGTGCGGAAGGACGCCGTGTCCGTCACCCGCGTGCGAAGCACCTGGGCGTTGACGAAGAGTCCGATGAGGCCTTCCACCTCACCACGCGTGCGGCCCGCCATGGGGGAGCCGACGGTGACGTCTTCCTGGCCGGAGTAGCGGGCCATCAGCATCTGCCAGCCCGTCAGCAGCGCCATGTAGAGAGAGGCGCCTTCCTGCTGGGCGAGGGCCTTGAGCGCGTCCGTCAATTCGCGCGGCAGCAGCACGTCATGCCGGGCGCCTCGGCCGTCGCGGGTGGCGGGGCGGGGGAAGTCGGTGGGCAACTCCAGCGCGGAGGGCACTCCGGCCAGCTGCCGCTTCCAGTAATCGAGCTGCTTCTCCAGCCGAGGGCCCTGCATCCACTCGCGCTGCCAGACGCCGAAGTCCGCGTACTGGATGCCCAGCGGCGGCAGGGGAGCTGCCTGTCCTCGCGCAAAGGCTCCGTAGAGCAGCGCCACTTCGCGCACCAGCAGCGTCATGGACCAACCGTCGGAGACGATGTGGTGGACCACCACGACGAGCAGGTGCTCTCCCGGTGCCGACGTCAGCAGCAACGCGCGCAGCAGCGGGCCCTTCGCGAGGTCGAAGGGCTGGGCCGCGGCTTCACGCGCCAGGCGCCACGCTTCCTCCGGCGGTGAGCCCGTGAGGTCCTTGCGCTCCAGGGTGAGCATCGGCTCCGGGGACACCACCTGCACGGGGCCGGAGACGTCCTCGCGGAAGGTGGTGCGAAGCACCTCATGACGGCGCACGACTTCTCGCAGCGCGCGCTCCAGCACGGCCACGTCGAGCGCACCCTCCAGGCGCACCGCCATGGGCACGTTGAAGAGGGAGGTGCCGGGTTGAAGCTGATCAATGAACCAGAGGCGCTGCTGCGCGAAGGACAGCGGCAGCGGACGCGTTCGGTCCTGCACCGGGATGAGACCCTGCGCGGAGGTGCCCGCGATGGCCTTCTGCGCGGCCATCTTCTTGAGCAACTCGGCGCGCTTTTCCGGTGAGAGGTTGGCGATCCGCTTCGACAGATCCTGGCTCATCTCGTGTACTCCGCACTGGGGGATGCCATGGCGCACGAGGACCACCCGGGACGGTGGCCCTCGTGAGATCTCAGACTGCTGCTGTTGCTGGATTGCCGTCCTGAACCGCGCTCACGGGGGAAGCGCGGCAGTGGGCAAATTCGCGGTGGTTACATTATTCGGTAACGACATGGCGTGTCATGAGGCCGGCCCTGCGCTCCTGAGGCACACCCTGGGGATGAATAAATCCCTGTGTTTACAGACCCCACCATAGGAGGCGGCTCTGACGCCGGCGTGACCGCTCGACCGCAAAAGCCGGATCTCAGGTTCGGGGGCCCGCGAATTCTGGACGCCAACGAACCCGGAGGAGTGATCCGTGCGGCGCGCCTGGCTTCCTGGAGCTGAAGCCCCGCGCCTGAACAGGCTGGCGCGGGGCGGACGGACTTCAACTTCCCGTGGGTGCGCGCGACTCGCTGCTCGACGCACGGGCGAGGATCAGCCGCAGTCGCTCCACGATGGGCTCGAGGTGCGTGTCCTGCAGCAGCTCATGATGGCTGCCGGGGACGTCGTGCACTTCCAGGCCGCCACGGACGAGAGGCTCCCAGCCGCGGTGACGTGGAAGCCCGGCCGCGGCCTCGCTGGCGCTCAGCAGCAGGGCGGTGCCGTCGTACGGCCGGGGCACGTACTTCTCCTGCGCGAAGAGGTTGGCCTGGAAGACGCGGAAGAGGGCGCGCAGCTGGGCGGCCCCGGAGTGCGCGTCGAGGATGCTCGCCCGGGCGCCTTCCTGGAGCAGGTGGTCCAGCATCGCGTCGTCGTCGCCTTGTGCCAGCGCTTCGGCCGAGACGGAGAGCTCCTGGCCGAAGGCGGTGGCCGTGGTCTGGGCGAAGGCGATCCTCACTCGGGCTTCGGAAGAGAATTGGGGCTCTGTTTCGGAAGGCGGCGTGATGCCGGGCGCATGGGCATCGATGAGTGCGAGCAGATCCACGGCTTCACCCGCCTCGCGCAGGCGGCGTGCCATCTCGTAGGCGATGACGCCGCCCAGGGACCAACCTCCCAACTGGTAGGGGCCCTGCGGCTGCACGGTGCGGATCGCTTCGATGTAGAGGGTGGCCATCTCCTCGATGGACTCGACGACGGGGCGCCCGTCGAGGCCGCGAGACTGGAGTCCGAAGACGGGCAGTGAAGGCCCGAGCCTGCGCGCCAGCTCCGAGTAGGCCAGGACGTTGCCGCCACCAGGATGGACGAGGAAGAGGGGCCGGTGACCAGGCTCTCCGCGCTCCAGGGGAACGAGGGGCATCCAGGCCCGCGAGTCGTCGCGGAGCACCTGCGCGAGTTGCTCGACGGTGGGCTGCTGGAAGAGGACGGAGAGAGGGAGGCTGAGGCCGAGACGCTCACGGATGGACGCGAGCATGCGCACGGCGAGCAGGGAGTGGCCACCCAACTCGAAGAAGCTGGAGCGGACGCCGACGGAGCGGACGCCGAGGACGTCCTCCCAGATGCGAGCGAGCTGCATTTCGAGCGCATCGCGGGGAGCGACGAAGTCCCGGGCCTCGATGGCGTGGGCATCGGGTTCGGGCAGCGCCTTGCGGTCGACCTTGCCGTTGGAGTTGAGGGGCAGGGCGTCCATCACCACGAAGGTGGCGGGCACCATGTACTCGGGGAGGCCCTGACGCAGATGGGCCTTGAGGGCTTCCACCTCCAGTGAGGCCCCGGCCTTGGGCGTGACGTAGGCGACGAGGCGCTTGTCGGCGGCCTCACCCTTCGCGACGACGACGGCGTCCTTGAGGCCCGGGGCGCGGCGGAGCGCGGCTTCGATTTCGCCCAGCTCGATGCGGAATCCACGCACCTTCACCTGGAAGTCGATGCGGCCGAGGTACTCCAGGCGCCCGTCGAGGCGATAACGGACACGGTCGCCCGTGCGGTACATGCGGCCGCCGGGAGGCCCGTAAGGCTCGGGCACGAAGCGCTCCGCTGTGAGTTCCGGGCGCAGCAGGTAGCCGCGCGCCTGGCCTTCACCCGCGAGGTACAGCTCACCTGCGACACCCACGGGCACCGGTTGCAGCGAAGCGTCCAGCACGTAGGCACGCGTCGCGGGTAGCGGGCGGCCGATGAGGGGCACTTCGTCACGGCCGACGAGGGAGGCGGTGGAGTAGGTGGTGTCTTCGGACGGGCCGTAGAGGTTGAAGAGCTTCTGCACCGTCGGGACGGCGTACACCTGCTTCGCGAGCGTCTCCGGGAGGGCTTCACCGGCGAGGTTGATGACACGCACGGAGGGCGGCACCGCGCCCAGGCGCAGCAGCTGCGCCATGGCGGAGGGCACGGTGTTGACGAGGGTGACGTGGGAAGCGGTGCTCAGTTCCGCCAGGTGCAGGGCGTTGCGTGCCACGACCACTGCGCCACCACTGCTCAACGGAGCGAAGAGTTCGAAGACGGAGAGGTCGAAGTTGAGGCTCGTCGCGGCGAGGGTCCCCTTCAGTTCCTCCGGCGAGAAGGTCTCCAAGGCCCAGTGGAGGAAGGAGACGGCGTTGCCATGGGAGATGGCGACGCCCTTGGGACGGCCGGTGCTGCCGGAGGTGTAGATGAGATAGGCGAGATGGCCGGGGTGGATGTCCACCGCGGGTGCCGTCGTCGGCTGTTTCACCAGCTCCACGTCCGAGTCGAGGCACACTGGCGTGGCAGTGGTCTCCGGCAGCGCCGAGAGCAGATGGGAGTGCGCCACGAGGGCAGGACCCTGCGCGTCCTCCAGCAGCCAGCCCAGGCGCTCACGCGGGTAGCTGGGGTCCAGCGGCACGTAGGCACCACCGGCCTTGAGGATTCCAAGGCTGCCAATGAGAAGATCCTCGGTGCGCTCGACGCACAGGCCGACGCGGACTTCAGGCCCGACGCCAAGTCCGCGCAGACGGTGCGCGAGTTGGTTCGCCTTCGCGTCCAGCTCCCGGTACGTCAGTTGCCGCTCGGGCGTGATGACGGCGAGCGCATCCGGCGTGCGACGCACCTGGGCCTCCACCATCGCGGGGATGCTGAGTTCGCGCGGCACCTGCGAGGCAGGAGGATTCCACTCGACGAGGAGCTGCTGGCGCTCGGAGCCAGTGAGCAGCGGCAGGTCCCCGAGTCGTGATTCAGGCTTCTTCGCGATGGCCTCCAGCAACACGCCAAAGTGTCCGGCCATGCGCTGGACGGTCGCGGCGTCGAACAGGTCCGTCGCGTACTCCAGCGAACCGACCAGTTCCCCCTGGACCTCTTGCAGGGCGAGGGAGAGATCGAACTTGGCGAAATGTGCTTCCAGCGGCAGGGCTTGGAAGGACAGTCCCGGCAGACGCAGCGCCTCGGTGGGCGTGTTCTGCAGGACGAACATGGCCTGGAACAGGGGGCTGCGGCTCAGGTCGCGCGTGGGCTGCACGGCCTCCACGAGCTTCTCGAAGGGCAGGTGCTGGTGCTCGAAGGCCGCGAAGGTCGTGCCTCGCACCTGGGCCAACAGCTCGCGGAACGTCGCGCGCGGGCTCAAGTGGGCGCGCAGGACGAGCGTGTTGACGAAGAAGCCGATGAGGCCTTCGGTCTCCGCCTGGGTGCGGCCGGCGATGGGTGAACCCACGCTGATGTCTTCCTGCGCGGAGTAGCGCGACAGGAGCACCTGGAACGCGGCGAGCAGCACCATGAAGGGCGTGGCCCCCTCGCGTCCCGCGAGCGCCTTGAGCGCACGGGCGACGTCCCCGGGGATGCGAACCTCCATCGTGGCGCCCCGGTGGGACTGCACGGGCGGCCGCGGACGGTCCGTGGGCAGCTCCAGCGCGGCGGGAGCTCCGGAGAGCTGCTGCTTCCAGTAGTGGATCTGCGCGTCCAGTGCCTCACCCTGGAGCCAGTTCCGTTGCCAGGCCGCGAAGTCCGCGTACTGCACGGGCAGCGGCGTGAGGCCAGTCTCCTTGCCGTCATGGAACGCGGAGTACAGCGAGATGAGTTCGCGGACGAGCACGCCCATGGACCAGCCGTCGGAGACGATGTGGTGCATCGTCACCAGCAGCAGGTGTGAATCCTCGCGCAGCCGCACCAGCGCACTGCGCAGCAGGGGACCCGTGGCGAGGCGGAAGGGTCGCCGGGCCTCCTCGTCGGCCAGCTTCCGAGCCTCCTTCTCCCGCTCCTCTTCGGGCAACGAAGAGAGGTCCATGAGCGGCAGCGTCCATGCCGCCGGAGCCTGGATCCGCTGCGTGGGCTGCCCCTGATGTTCGTGGAAGGTGGTGCGCAGGGCTTCGTGACGGGCGACGAGTGCCTCGAAGGCACGGCGCAGGGCTTCCACGTCCAGGTGGCCCGAGAGCTGGAGCGCGACCGGAAGATTGTAGGACGCATCCTCGGGCTGGAGCTGATCCAGCAACCACAGCCGCTGCTGCGCGAAGGACAGAGGCAGCGGGCCGTCGTGCGGGGTTCGGGTGAGCTTCGGAGCATGGGCGCTCGCGCTTCCGTGAAGCCGCGCGGCCAGGGCTTCCACCGTGGGGGACTCGAAGAGGGCGCGGAGGGGCAGCTCCACGCCCAGGTCCGTGCGCACGCGCGAGACCACCTGGGTGGCCAGCAGCGAGTGCCCGCCCAGCTCGAAGAAGGAGTCCTTCACGCCCACCTGGGGCAGGCGAAGGACTTCCGCCCAGATGGAGGCCAGCTTCGCTTCGGCTTCCGTGAGAGGCGCTTCGTAGGTGTTGCCGGACTGAGGTGCCTCCGGCTCCGGCAGTGCCTTGCGGTCCACCTTGCCGTTGGAGTTGAGGGGCAGGGCGTCCATCACCACGAAGGTGGCGGGCACCATGTACTCGGGGAGGCCCTGACGCAGATGGGCCTTGAGTGCCTCCACTTCCAGGGAGGTCTCAGCCTTGGGCGTGACGTAGGCGACGAGGCGCTTGTCGGCGGCCTCACCCTTCGCGACGACGACGGCGTCCTTGAGGCCTGGAGCGCGGCGGAGCGCGGCTTCGATTTCGCCCAGCTCGATGCGGAAGCCACGCACCTTCACCTGGAAGTCGATGCGGCCGAGGTACTCCAGGCGCCCGTCGAGGCGGTACCGGACGCGGTCGCCCGTGCGGTACATGCGGCCGCCGGGAGGCCCGTAAGGCTCGGGCACGAAGCGTTCCGCTGTGAGTTCCGGGCGCAGCAGGTAGCCACGAGCCTGGCCTTCACCGGCGAGGTACAGCTCGCCTGCGACACCCACGGGCACCGGCTGGAGAGACGCGTCCAACACGTAGGCACGCGTCGCAGGGAGCGGGCGGCCAATGAGGGGCACTTCGTCCCGACCGACGAGGGAGGCAGTGGAGTAGGTGGTGTCCTCGGAAGGCCCGTAGAGGTTGAAGAGCTTCTGCACCGTGGGGACGGCGTAGACCTGCTTCGCCAACGTCTCCGGCAGGGCTTCACCGGCGAGGTTGATGACACGCACGGAGGGCGGCACCGCGCCAAGACGCAGCAGCTGCGCCATGGCGGAGGGCACGGTGTTGACGAGGGTGACGTGGGAGGCCGTAGGCAGCTCCGCCAGGTGCAAGGCGTTGCGAGCCACCACCACCGCGCCACCACTGCTCAACGGAGCGAAGAGTTCGAAGACGGAGAGGTCGAAGTTGAGGCTCGTCGCGGCGAGGGTGCCCTTCAACTCCTCCGGCGAGAAGGTCTCCAAGGCCCACTGGAGGAACGTCACTGCGTTGCCATGGGAGATGGCGACGCCCTTGGGACGGCCGGTGCTACCGGAGGTGTAGATGAGGTAGGCGAGGTGGCCCGAGTGGATGTCCACTGCGGGTGCCGTCGTCGGCTGCTTCGCCAGCTCCGTGTCCGAGTCGAGGCACACCGGCGTGGCGGATGTCTCCGGCAGCGCCGAGAGCAGATGGGAGTGCGCCACGAGCGCAGGGCCCTGGGCGTCCTCCAGCAGCCAGCCCAAGCGCTCACGCGGGTAGCTGGGGTCCAGCGGCACGTAGGCACCACCGGCCTTGAGGATGCCGAGAGCGCCGATGACGAGGTCCTCGGTGCGCTCGACACAGAGGCCGACGCGGACTTCAGGCCCGACACCCAGGCCGCGCAGGCGGTGCGCGAGCTGGTTCGCCTTCGCGTCCAGCTCCCGGTACGTCAGCTGCCGCTCCGGCGTGATGACGGCGAGCGCATCCGGCGTGCGGCGCACCTGTGCCTCCACCATCGCGGGGATGCTGGACTCCGGTGGCACCTGCGAGGCAGGAGGATTCCACTCGACGAGGAGTTGCTGGCGCTCAGCATCCGTGAGCAGAGGCAGGTCACCCAGTCGGGTGTCCGGCTTCTTCGCGATGGCCTCCAGCAGTACGCCGAAGTGCCCGGCCATGCGCTGGATGGTCTCGGCATCGAACAGGTCCGTCGCGAAGTCGAATGAACCGACGAATCCGTCCCGGCCTTCACGCAGACCCAAGGAGAGGTCGAACTTGGCGAAGTGTGCTTCCAGCGGCAGGGCCTGGAAGGACAGTCCCGGCAGACGCAGCGCCTCGGTGGGCGTGTTCTGCAGGACGAACATGGCCTGGAATAGCGGGCTGCGGCTCAGGTCGCGCGTGGGCTGCACGGCCTCCACGAGCTTCTCGAAGGGCAGGTGCTGGTGCTCGAAGGCGGCGAAGGTCGTGCCTCGCACCTGGGCCAACAGCTCGCGGAACGTCGCGCGCGGGCTCAAGTGGGCGCGCAAGACGAGCGTGTTGACGAAGAAGCCGATGAGGCCTTCGGTCTCCGCCTGGGTGCGGCCCGCGATGGGGGAACCCACGCTGACGTCATCCTGTGCGGAGTAGCGCGACAGGAGCACCTGGAACGCCGCCAGCAACGTCATGAACGGCGTGGCACCTTCCCGCTGTGCCAGGGCCTTGAGCGCGTGAGAGACCTCCGAGGGGATGCGCACGTCCACCGTTGCGCCCCGGTGGGACTGCACGGGCGGTCGCGGGCGGTCCGTGGGCAGCTCCAGCGCGGCGGGAGCTCCGGAGAGCTGCTGCTTCCAGTAGTGGATCTGCGCGTCCAGTGCCTCGCCCTGGAGCCAGTTCCGCTGCCAGGCGGCGAAGTCCGCGTACTGCACGGGCAGCGGCGCGAGGCCAGTCTCCTTGCCGTCATGGAACGCGGAGTACAGCGAGATGAGCTCGCGGACGAGCACACCCATGGACCAGCCGTCGGAGACGATGTGGTGCATCGTCACGAGCAACAGATGTGAGTCCTCGGTCAGCCGCAACAACGTGCTGCGCAGCAGCGGTCCCCTGGCGAGGTCGAACGGCTTCCGTGCTTCCTCGTTGGCCAGCCTGCGCGCCTCGTCTTCCCGCAGCGTCTCAGGCCGGGTTGAGAGGTCCACGAGCGGCAGCGTCCAACCGCTGGGCTCGCGGACGGTCTGGATGGGCTGGTCCTGATGCTCGTGGAAGGTGGTGCGCAGTGCGTTGTGACGGGCGACGAGCGCCTCGAAGGCACGGCGCAGGGCCTCGATGTCCAGGTGTCCCGAGAGCTGGAGCGCCGTGGGGATGTTGTACGACGCGTCCCCGGGCTGGAGCTGATCCAACAGCCACAGTCGCTGCTGCGCGAAGGACAGAGGCAGCGGGCCGTCGTGCGGGGTTCGGGTGAGCTTCGGAGCATGGGCGCTCGCGCTTCCGTGCAGCCGCGCGGCCAGGGCTTCCACCGTGGGGGACTCGAAGAGCGCGCGCAGGGGCAACTCCACGCTGAACTCCGCGCGCACGCGAGAGACCACTTGCGTGGCCAGCAGCGAGTGCCCGCCCAGCTCGAAGAAGGAGTCCTTCACGCCCACCTGGGGCAGGCGCAGGACTTCCGCCCAGATGGAGGCCAGCTTCGCTTCGACTTCGGTGCGAGGCGCTTCGTAGGTGTTGCCGGACTGAGGTGCCTCCGGCTCCGGCAGTGCCTTGCGGTCCACCTTGCCGTTGGCGTTGAGGGGCAGGGCGTCCATCACCACGAAGGTGGCGGGCACCATGTACTCGGGGAGGCCTTGGCGCAGGTGGGCCTTGAGGGCTTCCACCTCCAGCGACGCATTCACCTTGGGGGTGACGTAGGCGACCAGCCGCTTGTCGGCGGCCTCACCCTTCGCGACGACGACGGCGTCCTTGAGACCTGGAGTGCGACGGAGCGCGGCTTCGATTTCGCCCAACTCGATGCGGAAGCCACGCACCTTCACCTGGAAGTCGATGCGGCCCAGGTACTCCAGGCGCCCGTCGAGGCGGTAACGGACACGGTCGCCCGTGCGGTACATGCGGCCGCCGGGAGGACCGAAGGGCTCCGGTACGAAGCGCTCCGCGGTGAGTTCCGGACGCAGCAAGTAGCCGCGCGCCTGGCCTTCGCCCGCGAGGTACAGCTCGCCTGCGACACCCACGGGCACCGGCTGGAGAGACGCGTCCAGCACGTAGGCCCGCGTCGCGGGTAGCGGGCGGCCGATGAGGGGCACCTCGTCACGACCGACGAGGGATGCGGTGGAGTAGGTGGTGTCCTCGGACGGGCCGTAGAGGTTGAAGAGCTTCTCAACCGTGGGCACGGCGTACACCTGCTTCGCCAGCGTCTCCGGGAGGGCTTCACCGGCGAGGTTGATGACACGCACGGAGGGCGGCACCGCGCCCAGGCGCAGCAGCTGCGCCATGGCGGAGGGCACGGTGTTGACGAGGGTGACGTGGGACGCGGTGGGCAGCTCCGCCAGGTGCAAGGCGTTGCGGGCCACCACCACCGCGCCACCACTGCTCAACGGAGCGAAGAGCTCGAAGACGGAGAGGTCGAAGTTGAGGCTCGTCGCGGCGAGGGTCCCCTTCAGTTCCTCCGGCGAGAAGGTCTCCAAGGCCCAGTGGAGGAAGGAGACGGCGTTGCCATGGGAGATGGCGACGCCCTTAGGACGGCCGGTGCTGCCGGAGGTGTAGATGAGGTAGGCGAGGTGTCCGGCGTGGATGTCCACAAGCGGAGCCGTCGTCGGCTGCTTCGCCAGCTCCGCGTCCGAGTCGAGGCACACCGGCGTGGCGGATGTCTCCGGCAGCGCCGAGAGCAGATGGGAGTGCGCGACGAGTGCAGGGCCCTGGGCGTCCTCCAGCAGCCAGCCCAAGCGCTCACTCGGGTAGCTGGGGTCCAGCGGCACGTAGGCACCACCTGCCTTGAGGATGCCGAGAGCGCCGATGACGAGGTCCTCGGTGCGCTCGACGCACAGGCCGACGCGGACTTCGGGCCCGACGCCAAGTCCGCGCAGTCGATGCGCGAGCTGGTTCGCCTTCGCGTCCAGCTCTCGGTACGACAACTGCCGCTCCGGCGTGATGACGGCGAGCGCATCCGGCGTGCGGCGCACCTGGGCCTCCACCATCGCGGGGATGCTGGACTCCCGCGGCGCCTGCGAGGCCGGCGGATTCCACTCGACGAGGAGCTGCTGGCGCTCAGCATCCGTGAGCAGGGGCAGGTCGCCAAGCCTCGTGTTCGGCTCTGATGCGATGGCCTCCAGCAGTACGCCGAAGTGTCCGGCCATGCGTTGGATGGTCGCCGCGTCGAACAGGTCCGTCGCGTACTCCAGCGTGCCCGTGATGCCCGTGGGGGCCTCCCTCAGTCCCAGGGAGAGATCGAACTTCGCGGAGCGGGTCTCCAGCGGCAGCGTCCGCATGGACAGCCCCGGCACGCGCAGCACCTCGCCCGGCATGTTCTGCAGGACGAACATGGCCTGGAACAACGGATTGCGGCTCAGGTCGCGCGTGGGCTGCACGGCCTCCACGAGCTTCTCGAAGGGCAGGTGCTGGTGCTCGAAGGCGGCGAGCGTGGTGTCGCGCACCTGGACCAGCAGCGCCCGGAACGTCTTGCGCGGATCCACGTGGGCGCGCAGGACGAGCGTGTTGACGAAGAATCCGATGAGGCCCTCGGTCTCCGCCTGGGTGCGGCCCGCGATGGGGGAACCCACGCTGATGTCATCCTGCGCGGAGTAGCGCGACAGGAGCACCTGGTAGGCCGCCAGCAGCACCATGAAGGGCGTGGCGCCTTCCTGCTGGGCCAGGGCCTTGAGGGACTCCACGAGGGGGGCGGGAATCCGCACCTCCACCGTGGCACCCCGGTGCGTCTGCACGGGCGGACGGGGACGGTCCGTGGGCAGCTCCAGCGCCGCCGGCGCACCCGCCAACCGCCGCTTCCAGTGAGCCAGCTGCGCGTCCAGGACCTCTCCCTGGAGCCAGTCGCGCTGCCACGTCGCGAAGTCCGCGTACTGCACCGGCAGCGGCGGGAGGGCCGGCGTGCTGCCCGTGCTGAAGGCCTCGTAGAAGGCGGCCATCTCGCGCACGAGGACGCCCATGGACCAGCCGTCGGAGATGACGTGGTGCATGGTCACCAGCAGCACGTGCTCCTCCGCTCCCAGGCGCACCAGCAGCCCTCGCAGCAGCGGTCCCGTGGCGAGCTGGAACGGACGGCGGGCCTCCTCGGCCACGATGCGCCAGGCTTCTTCCTCGCGCTGCTCCTGGGGCAGCGCGCTCAGGTCGACGACGGGCAGCTCCCACGCCGCGGAGGTGTGGACTCGCTGCGACGGCGCCTCGTGGGACGCGGCGAGCGTGGTGCGCAGGGACTCGTGGCGGGCGATGAGCGCCTCGAAGGCGCCTCGCAGTGCCGCCACGTCCACCCGGCCCGACAGCCGCAGCGCGGTGGGGACGTTGTATGACGAATCACCCGGCTGGAGCTGATCCAACAGCCACAGGCGCTGCTGGGCGAAGGAGAGCGGCAGGGCCCCCTCGCGGGACACGGGCCTCAGCGGCGGAGCACGAAGCGCGGAGGACGGGGCCTCGTCGAGCTTCGGCGCGAGGGCTTCGACGGTGGGCGCTCCGAACAGGGCTCGCAGCGGCAGCTCCACGCCGAACGCGGCGCGCACGCGCGAGACGAGCTGGGTGGCCAGCAGCGAGTGGCCACCGAGGGCGAAGAAGTCGTCGTGGAGGCCCACGCGCTCCACGCGCAGCACCTCCGCGAAGAGGGCCGCGAGCTGCTCTTCGGTGGCGGTGCGCGGCGCGACGAAGGAGGCCGCGAGCGGTGCGTCCCCCGGTTCGGGCAGGGCCTTGCGGTCCACCTTGCCGTTGGCGTTGAGGGGCAGGGCCTCCAGGACCAGGAGCGAGGCAGGCACCATGTACTCCGGCAGCCGCTGCCGCAGGTGGGCCCGCAGCGCCTCCACGTCCAAGGTGTGGCCTTCGTGCGCGGTGAGATAGCCGATGAGGCGCTTGTCCGCGTCCGAGCCCCGGGCCATGACGACGGCCTCGTTGACGCCCGGGAAGGCGCGCAGGGCGGCTTCGATTTCACCCAGCTCGATGCGGAAGCCGCGCACCTTCACCTGGAAGTCGACGCGGCCCAGGAAGTCGAGCGTGCCGTCCTCCCGCCAGCGGGCCTTGTCACCCGTGCGGTAGAGCCGCTCTCCCGGAATGGAAGCGAAGGGATGGGGGACGAAGCGCTCCGCGGTCAGGTCGGGGCGGTGCAGGTAGCCCCAGGCGAGGCCCGGGCCTCCGACGTACACCTCGCCCGCGACGCCCACGGGCACTGGATGGAGGTTCGCATCGAACACATAGGCGGTGGAGTTCGGGATGGGACGGCCAATGGAGACGGGACCCTCCACGCGCGTGTGGCGGTGCAACGGCAGCGTGGTGGAGAAGGTCGTGTTCTCCGTCGGGCCGTAGGCGTGCACCAGCGTCGCGCCTTCGGGGAGCCGCGCCAGGTGGTCGCGCAGACGCGCCCAGGGCATCAGCTCACCGCCCGTGAGGACCTGGCGCACCTCCGCCAAGGCTTCGCCCTGGTGCAGGGCCATCTGCTCGAAGAGAGCGGTGGTGAGCCACAGCGACGTCACCCGGTGGCGCCGCAGTTGCTCAGCCAGTTCTTCCAGCGACAGGGCATGCGGCGGAGCAAGGACGAGCTTCGCGCCGTGCAGCAGCGCACCCCAGATTTCGAGCGTGGAGGCGTCGAAGGCAACCGGTGCAGCCTGGAGCCAGACTTCATCCGGCCCGAAGCGCATGAAGGTGCTGCCGAGCACCAGGCGGGTGATGCCCCGGTGCGGCACGCTGACGCCCTTGGGACGGCCGGTGCTGCCGGACGTGAACATGACGTAGGCCAGGGACTCGCCCTCGACGGAGACGTCGAGCGCGTGCGTGGGCAGTGCGGCCAGGACGTCCTGCTGCGCGTCCAGCCAGACGCGGTTGCCGGAGGCGGGCAGCTTGGAGGCGAAGGGCTGATGGGTGAGGACGACGCCAACGTCCGCGTCCTCCAGCAGCATCGCGATGCGCTCCACCGGCGCATTGCGGTCCACGGGCACGAAGGCGGCGCCAGCCTTGAGGATGGCGAGGAGCGCCGTCACCAGCTCGAACGAGCGCTCGATGGCGAGGCCCACGCGCGCGCCGGGCACGATGCCGAGGCCGCGCAGATGCCAGGCCAGTTGGTTGGCGCGGGCTTCGAGCTGGGCGTACGTCAGCGACGCCTCCCCCAGCACCAGGGCCACCGCGTCGGGCGTGCTGAGGACCTGCCGCGCGAAGTGGACGTGGACCGGGACGTCCAGGGGGCTGGCGACGGTGGTGTCGTTCCAGTCCACGAGGATGCGCTGTCGCTCCTCACGGGAGAGCAGCGACAGCCCGGCGACGGACTGCTCGGGCCTTGAGGCCACGGCCTCCAGCAGGATGCGCAGGTGGCTGGCCATCCGCTCCATCGTGCTTCGTTCGAAGAGGGCGGTGCTGTACTCCAGCCAGCCCACGAAGCCCTGCGCCGAGTCCTGCAACGTCAGGGTGAGGTCGAACTTGGCGGAGCGTGCTTCGGCGGCCACCTGCTGGAAGGTGAGGCCCGGGATTCGCAGGTCCCCGGTGGGCGCGTTCTGCAGCGCGAACATCACCTGGAACAGCGGGCTGCGGCTCGCGTCCCGCACGGACTGCACGGCTTCGACGAGCTTCTCGAAGGGCAGGTGCTGATGCTCGAACGCCGCGAGCGTGGTGTCGCGCACCTGCGCGAGCAGCTCGCGGAAGGTCGCGCGTGGATTCACCTGGGCGCGCAGGACGAGCGTGTTGACGAAGAAGCCGATGAGGCCCTCGGTCTCCGCCTGGGTCCGGCCTGCGATGGGCGTGCCTACGCTGACGTCGTCCTGGCCTGCGTAGCGTGACAACAGGAGCTGGAAGCCCGCGAGCAGCACCATGAAGGGCGTGGCCCCCTCGCGCCGGGCCAGCGCCTTGAGGGCCTGGGTGGTTTCGGGCGGAAGCTGGACGGTGAGGGCCGCGCCCGCGTGGGACTGGATGGACGGACGGGGATGATCCGTCAGCAGCTCCAGCGCGGCGGGCGCGCCCGCGAGCTGCTGCTTCCAGTAGCGCAGCTGCGCGTCGAGCGTTTCGCCCTGGAGCCACTGCCGCTGCCACGCCGCGAAGTCCGCGTACTGCACCGGCAGGGGGCTGAGGGCCGGCGCCGTGCCCTGGGTGAATGCCGCGTAGAACGTCACGAGCTCGCGCACGAGCACGCCCATGGACCAGCCGTCGGAGACGATGTGGTGCATCGTCACCAGCAGCAGGTGCTCCTCTTCGCCCAGCCGGACGAGCGCCGTGCGCAGGAGCGGTCCGTGTTCCAGGCGGAACGGATGACGGGCATCCTCCGCGACCCGGCGCCGGGCCTCGGCTTCGCGCTGCGCTTCCGGCAGGCTGGACACGTCCATGAGCGGCAGGGCCCATGCTCCGGGGGCGTGGATGTGCTGGGTGGCCTGGCCCTGATGCTCCTGGAAGGTGGTGCGCAGGGAGTCGTGGCGGGCGACCAGCGCTTCGAAGGCGCGGCGCAGGGACTCCACGTCCACGCGGCCCGTCAGCCGCAGCGCCGTGGGGATGTTGTACGACGCATCGCCCGGGGTGAGCTGATCCAGGAACCAGAGCCGCTGCTGCGCGAACGAGAGCGGCACGGCACCTTCATGCGCGACGGGCCGCAGCGGCGGCAGGTAATGCCCGGAGCCATGGGCGCTGTCGAACTTCGCCGCGAGCGACTCCACCGTGGGCGCTTCGAAGAACCCGCGGAGCGGCAACTCCACGCCGAACGCGGCGCGTACGCGCGAGACGAGCTGCGTGGCCAGCAGGGAGTGGCCTCCGAGCGCGAAGAAGTCGTCGTGAATACCGACGCGCTCCACGCGGAGGACTTCGGCGAAGAGGGCCGCGAGCTGCTCCTC
>NZ_JAAAPK010000020.1 GCF_009909105.1 Corallococcus exiguus | reverse complement strand
CGAGCGTTTCTCCGAGCTCCTTCACCGCCATCCCGTCTTTCAGGAAGCACTCGGCTTCATATGAGGGGATGCCTCAGGCCCGGCTCCCCAGGGATTTCTTGGGATGCCCTTGGGCCCACTCCCTCTTCCCAATTGATTGCAGGGGCGGCCATTCATTGACCCGCCAGCTCCAATCAAGAGGAGCGGACCCATGGCTGGAGTGAAAGCAGTCGGTGGCTCGAACGCATCAAAAGTCGATCCCGCCGAGGCACAGCGCCTCGCGGAGGCGGCCCGACAGAAGGCGGAGGCGGCGCGGCTCGCCGCCGAAGCCAAACGCAAGGGGGCGACGGAGGCCCGGGACACCCTGGCGCAGGCCCGGCTCGAAGCGGATGCCGCGCGACGGCAGAAGGCCACCGCGGAAAAGGCCACCGCCGACGCACGCAAGGCCGCGCAGAAGCCGGGGCAGACGCCCGAGGAGGCGAAGAAGTCGAAGGAAGCCCTCGCCGCCGCGGAGAAGAAGCTCAAGGAGGCCACCGAGGCGTCCAGGACCGCGGCCCAGAACCTCCAGAAGGCGGAGGAGCAGGCGGCCCTGGCCGCCAGGAGCGCGGAGCAGGCCATGCACAAGGCGAACGCGCTGGCCCTCGCGGAGTGCAAGCCCGCCCCGTACAGCCAGAAGGACATCGACAAGGTGAAGCCGACGAAGAACGAGCTCGACTCGGCCTTCGAGGGCACGAGCCGCAAGGCGGAGCTGGAGAAGGTGTTGGGCTTGACGCCCCCGCCGCCGCAGGAAGTCATCCAGACGTCCGGGGAGGGCGGAGCGCCTGGAGTTCCGCTCGACGCGGTGGACGCCTTCAAAGGCCCCTTCGGGCAGACGTACACGGGCCCGTCCGCCGACGCCTGGTTCCAGGAGCGGCAGGGAGCCCCGCTGGGCGACGCGGCGCATTCCCAGCCGGCCAGTGGCACCGCCGTCCCCTCCACGCCGGATGGCAGCGACACCTCACCGGTGACGCCGCAGCCGTAGACGCAGTCAGGCGACAGGGCAACCCTTCATCTCCGCGAGCACCGGGAGCATGGACCCATTCAATGAAAGACAATGCGATGCGTCCTTCCACCCACGGCAAGGCAGGAGCCGTGTCGTCGAGCATCCCGTGGCGGCGCGGCACCTGTGTCTGGGGGTTGCTTCTCTGGCTCTCCCTCATTCCAGGAGTTGCCCGAGCCGACGTCTCTCCCGACGCGCGCATCTGCGCGGAGTCCATCTACCTGTTACTCGAGGACCTCGAGTACGAGCGTGCCCTGGACCAGGTGGCCCGCTGCAAGGAGGCGTCGAACGGGCCCGAAGACGAGGTGGTGCTGTCCCTCTATCAGGGCGTCATCCTGGCGGAGCTGAGCGGAAGGTTGAGCGACGCCGAAGCCGCCTTCAAGGCCGCCCTCGGCATGAACCCCGAAGCGGAGTTGCCGCTGACTGCCTCGCCCAAGGTGAAGCGGCACTTCGAAGCGGTGCGCAAGCGAGTCCTGAAAGAGTTTGCCACGCGAGGGGCGGCCCGTGAGCCCCTGAAGCAGGAGTCCCCCCCGGAAGCGCCTGAGGCTCAGGCGCCGCGAGAGCCGCTCCCCGTCGTCACCACGGGACTCCCGGAGTCTTCATCCTCTCCCGTGCGGGAGGTGTCCGGCTCGCGCTCATCCTTGCGAGACCGGGCGCTCATTCCCGCCGTAGCGGGAGGGACCTTCGTCGTCGCCGCGGGCGTCTTCTGGGGGGTGGCGGAGGGGCGGAAGTCGAAGCTGGATGGCGTGGCAAAGGACATCCACTCAGAGGCCGATGCCAGGAACGTGGCCCACAGCGCGCGAAGGCTGCAGACGGCCTCCGTGGGGCTGCTGGTCGCGGGGCTGGTGGGGCTGGGCGCCTCCACGGGGATGTACCTGCTGGGGTCGCCGAAGAAGCCGGTGCCCGTGCAGCTCGGGCTGGATGGGACGTCCGTGTTCGTGTCTGGGAGGTGGCCATGAAGCCCCTGCTCCGCTCGACAGCCCTTGGATTGCTGCTGCTCGGCGTCCAGGCCACTGCGTGCCTCGACGTTGACGAAGTGGTGGACCAGTTCTGCCTCGACAATCCTCGCATCTGCAAGGATGGCGGGTCGGATGCGGGGCCTGACGGCAATGACATCCTGGATGCAGGTGGACTGGACGGCGGGGACGCGGGGCAGGACGCAGGACATGACGGGGGCCTTCCTGATGACGAGCGCGAACCGCCGGGGTGGAAGTCCGTGGCCCCCATGTGGATGCGGCGCACAGGCCATACGGCCACCGCTCTGGGAGACGGCCGGGTGCTTGTTGTTGGTGGAAGCAGCACGGGCGACCTCTCGGCGGTCAGCCCGACGAACACGACGGAGATCTACACCGTCGCCTCAAACAGCTGGAGTCCCGGGGGGAACCTGGGGACGGCTCGCATGGACCACACCGCCACCCGGCTGCGGAATGGCAACGTACTGGTGGTCGGTGGCAGGGGCCCCACGGGTGGCGCGCTGGGCAGCGCCGAAATCTACGACGTGGGTGCGAATGAATGGACCGAGGTCAGTCCCCTCCCCGGCGGAGCACGTGCCACCCATGCCGCCATCTTGCTGCCCTCGGGGAGGGTGCTGGTGGTGGGTGGCGGCAGCTCGGATGCCGATGGGCTGAACACCTCCGAACTCTATGCTCCGAACAACGACTCCTGGACGAAGACAGGGGACCTGAACGTCAGACGCAACATGCTGACGCTCACCCTGCTGGACGGTGGCGTGGCATTGGCCATTGGTGGCTACCATCGCAACGGAGCGGAGACGACCGCCGAGGTCTACGACTCGAACCCACCGGATGGAGGATGGCGACTCCTTTCGCAGCGGATGGGCCATGGGCGCAATGGGCACGCCTCGACGCTGCTGCCCTCTGGACAGGTCCTGGTCACCGGCTCCCTCGAGGGTTCACCTGGAACGGTCCTCCCGTCCGTGGACCTCTTCGAGCCAGGCAGCGCTTCGTGGACGCCCCAGGCAGACATGAGGGAAGCCCGCTTCCTCCACACGGCCACCGCCCTGCCTTCGGGCGAGGTGCTGGTGACGGGCGGGTATTCAACCTCCTACGCGAAGCCGCGTGCCTCCGCGGAGATATTCCGGCGGGATGGCGGCTGGGAACCCATCGCCCCCATGTCATCGGCGCGCACCTCTCACACCGCCACGTGGCTGGAATCTGGGAGTGTGCTCATTATCGGAGGCACCGACGGCGGCGTGGCGCTGAACACCGCCGAGCGGTACGTCCCCTGAGCGTCGTCCGGGCTCCGTGAGGCGTGCCTTCAGGTCAGGGGAAGAGCGTGAGGCTCCGAGGCCCGCCTTCTTCCCACAGCTTGAGCGAGAAGGCCCCTTGGGCAGCAGCCGCTGAGGCCTCGGCCTCAACCACAATGCGGCCGACCTCTCCTGTCGAAATGGGGTGCTCCTGCCACAGGCGAAGCACCTTCAACTCCACGCCTGCATTGGTTCGAAGCATTGCCCCTTTTCCAATCCACGGCTGGGCCGAGTTCACCGTCAGGTGGATTTCCACGGCCACCCCAGTCGAGGACCTGTAGCTTCGGACAAACGAGCAAGGTACGCCGTGCCGAAGCCCCCCTGCCCCAGCTGGCGCTCCACCGTGTAGCCCAATACCTCGGCCCCGGGCGGCAGGATGGCGGGCGGCGGCCTCATGGCGTCCTTCCTTCGGGACTCAGGGCCACTCGCATGCGACGTCCTCCCAGCGGGGCTGGGGACGCCACCAGAAACACGAGAAGCCCGGGCATTCCTCTTGATGCCTCTCCTCTCACAATGGTTCTTTCAGGTTCACTCTTCTGTTTCTTTCAAGTCCACGCACCTACTGCCTGTCCGCCCCCCTGGCCTCCCTGACCGGATGGAGCATCCTCCGGCCGACGTCGTCTGCAACACCTCGTGCGGCGCCTGGGGAGCCTCAGGCGCGCATTCACCTCCACCTGCTTCCGAGCCGATCCCATGAATGAAGAACTGGCCATCACGATCGGCCGAATCGCCCGCGCCGCCCGCGAGGAGCAGGGCCTGACCCAAACCGAGGTGGGCCCCCGCGTGGGCCTCCTCTCCACCGTCTACAGCCGCCTGGAGCGCGGGAAGATGCTCCCCAGCGTCCCGACGCTCTACCGTCTCTGCACGGAGCTGAGGGTGTCTCCGGAGGACATGCTCGGCCTCACCGCCCTGGTGCGAGGCCGCAAGGGCCAGCGTCCGCGAGCGCGCGCAGACGAAGTGCCCGCCCTGCGCCGCCTGCTCTACCTTGCGCGCAAGCTGGACGCGGAGAAGCTCGAAGCGCTCCTCCACGTCGCCGCCGTGCTGACGCGCTAAGGGCTGCGACTCGCCCTTTCAGTCCCGGTCACCAGCGCACCGCGACTCACCGCGCATTCTCGACGGATGGAGGCGGAAAACGGACCGTTCATGGGACCCGGACTCCCGCGGGAGAGGCCTCCGTGCAACCTCCGGGTTCCAGGAGGCTGCATGCAGATGCTGAAGGGAATGCTCAAAGGCGGGGTCCTCGGAATCCCCTACGCGGTCGCCGCGACGACCCTCGTCTTGATGATGTTCTTTGGCTTTCAGGGATGGATGCCTTTCTTCGAGCTGGCCCTGTTCGTCGCGGCTTACTCGGCGCCAGCGGGAGCCGCGGTGGGAGCGGGCATCGTCCTCACCGGGGCATATCAGCGGGGATGCACCTGGCGAGCGCAACTGGTGATGGTTGTCATCTACGTGTTGGTAGGCTTCGTGGGCCTCAGGACAACGGACATCTGGACCTTGGAGTGGATCGTGCGAGTGGCGCCGGCCTTTATCCCGCTGGGCCTCCTCGCCACCTGGGCCGCGACGCGCTGGATCAAGCGGTAACCGGCGTCGGGGCGTACTCCGACCCCATGGCTCTCGCCCGCGTCCGTTGGATGCATTTCTCCATCAGCCGCCCCAGCTCCGCCTGGGGCAACACGCCGTTGCGCGCCAGGAAGGACTCATCGACTCCTGGGATGCTGGGGAGCGAGGGCGTCCTTTGCGTCTCCAGCGCTTCCAATGCCTGACGCAGTGCCTGCTTCGCCTTGCCGCCGCCCCGTTCCAGGGCGAAGGCAATGACATCCCAGGCCAGCTCCGCGTGCCGTCCCTCATCCTCCGCGATGACCGCCAGGGTCTCCCGCACGACCGGGTCACTGGCCCGCCTTGACGCTTCAGCGGCGACGCTGGCTGCAAGTCCTTCACCCAGGCACCCATCCAGCAACGACCCGCGCACCAGCCGCGACCACTCGTCGCCTTCGCCTGGGCTGGGACGCTGGGGGCGTTCCTGGCCCAACTCCGGAATCATTCCCGCGCTCCAGGGCAGCCCCGAGTAGGCCCGGGCGAGCGCGAAGCACCGCCTGGCATGACGGACCTCGTCCAGGGCCGCCAGGTGACACGCCTCCAGCAGCTCCGAGGGTGCGCCCAGGGCGGAGAGCTTGAGCGACAGCTTCGCGAAGGCAGGAACCGACGCGTGCTCCATGCCCGCGGAGTACCGCCACGCCTCCCCCAGCGGCGGGCTCCGGGTTGCTCCCAGGCGTCACCACCGGGATGCCCTGCCGCGACAGGTTGAACGCGGTGTCCGCGCCGCTGTCGGAGTAACCGCCCGGCTTCGGCTCCTTGCGCACGCCCGCGAGGGTCGGCGGGGCAAGCGCCTGGAGGAGGACGGGCACCACTCCCGAAGTCGATGAAGTCACGGGGCACGTTCTGGCCTGGAGTCGCTGGCGGCGCAACCACCAGGCCGTCACCACGGAGTCCGTTGCCGGGCGCACCTGCCGACAAGCGCGTTTGTTTTCACGGCCCCGAGGGAAAATTGGAATCGAAGCGCGCCCGGAAATGTCAGACCGGCGCGGTATGAATCTCCCTGCGCGGCGCCATTCTGGGCGTCGCCGAAAGGGTTTCCCTCACAATGAATATGTCATTGGTTTCCCTCGGGCTTCTGGTCGGCATGACCGGCGTCGGCTGCGCGGGTCTCGACGAGGCCGAGGCGGTGGACTCCTCCGTGTCCGCGGACACGACCTCCCAGCTCACCCAGGGCCTGATCACCCAAGTCACCGGTACCAGCCCGGTCACCTTCGTCGCCACGTCGGGCAACGAGACGAAGCCGTACGATCAGTCCGCCACGTCGGTGGTGGCATACACGCGGGACTCAACCACCGGGGCGTTCACGGCCTATCCGGGCACGGGCTCCGCGGACGGCACCGTCTCCGTGCCGAACGTCCCTTCCGGCCGCATCTACCTGAAGCTGGGCTCGCGCTACCTGGTGAGCACCGGCCGCGCGTTCGACCTGGGCTCCACGGAGTGGGGCCGCGATGGCACCTTCGTCTCGCTGCCCACTCCCGTGACGGTGTCCGCCACCGGCCTGTCTCCCTGGCAGCCGGGGGACTACCTGGAGGTGTATTCGTTGAACGCGGGCGCGTTCGGCTACGTCAACACAGGCGTCACGGGGTTCCCCCTGACGGGCGCCACGTCGCTCTCCGGGCTGAGCTTCGATTACTCCGACATGCTCAACCCGGTGCTGCTCGACAGCGGCCTCGGGGATGTGCTCTCGCTGGTACAGATGCGGTGGCAGACGAGCCCGAATGGAGTGCCCTACCGCGCGATGCACAAGGTGCTCGACGCGAGCATCACGCAGGTGGAGGGCCAGCCCGCCTCCGTCAGCGGAACCTTCACCCAGCCCACCGCGACAGGCACCTTCGCGGTGGACTGGAGACGCTCAGCCTTCGAAGCCATGCGCACCCAGGTGAACCCGGATGCGGTCAGCACGTACAACGAGATCTGGATGTCCGCCCGGCCGGCCGCGCTGGGCACGGCGCTCGCGTCCATCAGCGGGCAGCCACTGCTCGTGAAGCTCAATCCTGATACGCAGCGGACCGACATCGTCACGGGGAGCATGACGTACAACAACGCGCTCCCGGCGACGTGGCAGAAGGTGGCGCTCGCCGCCGCGGGCTTCACGAAGAGCTACGCGCTGGGAACCGCGACGCCCTACACCATGGGCGTGGACATCCGCGTGGATCAGGAGGCAAGCGCATTCACCGCCGCGCCCGTGCAGCCCCTCGTCGGACCGGTGCAGGCGCCCCTGGTGAATACGCGAGGCGCGTTCCAGAACCTTACGGGCGTGGGGACTGACGCCTCGCTGCGCTGGTCGAAGCCGCTGGTAGGCACGGCCACGAACTACGTGGTGAACATCTTCCGGCTGGGCACGAGCAACGGTTCCACCACCGCGACGCGCGTGGCGGCGCTGCACACGGATCTCCAGAGCGTGTACCTGCCCCCGGGCGTGTTGCTGTCGGGCCAGACGTACTTCGCTGAAATCCAGAGCTGGTACCAGCCCGGCTCGGACCTCGCGACGAGCCCGTTCAAGCGCGCCCTGCCCCGAGCCCGCGCCAGCGTGCTGACTGGCACGTTCAGCCCGTAGCCACTGAAGTCCAGGGAAGGAGGGAGCCCGCTCCCTCCTTCCCCACGAGCCAATGAGCCGCGGGCCCCGTGTCACCCTTGGGTCCCGCCGCGCCTCCCGTTCCAATGCTCACGTTGAAGCGGTCGTAACCCGACGCGGC
Organism: Corallococcus exiguus; assembly: GCF_009909105.1. Lineage (NCBI taxonomy): Bacteria > Pseudomonadati > Myxococcota > Myxococcia > Myxococcales > Myxococcaceae > Corallococcus > Corallococcus exiguus. The sequence goes on along the minus strand of NZ_JAAAPK010000020.1, from coordinate 62,949 downwards.
AGGGTCCATGGCGGACACCGTCAGCAGATACGTGCCAGGCATGACCGCGACCGGTGCAGGCAGGACGGCCACGACCGTCGGCGTGTCGACACTGACGCTCTTGATGACAAGCGGTGGCGTCTGGGCGTTCCCAATGTCTGGGAATGCGGTCAGGGCGGTCAGCAGACAGAACACCGCCAATCGTGCGCGCGCATGGAATATCCGTGTGGATGGAACACACGGATTGTCGCATTTGACAATGGAAAGTTGCCCTACCCCTAGAACGATTCGCACGCCAGGGTTGAGGCTGAATCCGGGGACGTGACTCCGTGGAGCGAGTGCTAGTTTTCCCGAGACACCCCATGACATTCCGCTCCTTGCCCTTCGCCCTCCTCGCGCTGTCTGTCTCACTCAGCGCCTCCGCCCAGACTCCCGCGTCCCCGTTGGGGCCCATCTCTCCCACCACCGGACTGGTGCTTCGGGACGACGTGGTGCGCGCCCTCATCCAGGAGAGTTCGGGCGACCGGATCCATGACGGCGTGCAGCGGCTGTCCCTCATCGCGAGGGACAGCCTCGATGGCTACTCGGAGGCAGCCGCCTGGACGAAAGCCGCCGCCGAGGCCGAGGGGCTCCAGAACGTCCAGCTGGAGGCCATGAAGGACGGCCCCCAGTGGCGGGCCACGCGCGGCGAGCTGTGGGTGTCCGGTCGCCACCGGTACCGGGTGACGTCCTACGCAGACCTGCCCATGGCCCTGGCGACCGGCAGCGGCAGCTTCGAGGGCACGGACCTGGAGCTGGTCGACGTGGGCACGGGCTCTCAGGACGCGGAGTACGCGGGCAAGGACCTGAAGGGCAAGGTGGTGCTCACCCGCGGGCACCCCACGTCCGCGCTGCGCAACGCCGTGGTGAAGCTGGGCGCGGTGGGCGTGGTCTCGTCCTACTCGACGCCGCCGTGGAACGCGCCCCACCGCATGGACGGCGACTTCCCGGACCAAGTGGGCTGGGCCACCGTCCCCCGGAGCCTGATGCCGCAGGGCGCGCGGACGCCCTTCCTGTTCATGGTGTCCGACCGGCAGGGGCGCGAGCTGCGCGCCCAGCTGCGGGAGGGGCCGGTGAAGGTGGACGTGAGCGTCGCCACGCAAGCGCCCACGGGACACCTCAGCATCGTCAGCGGCGTCATTCCCGGGACGCTCGCGGGAGAGGAGGTCGTCCTCACCGCCCACCTGGACCACTACAAGCCCGGGGCCGACGACAACGCCTCTGGCTCCGCCACGGTGCTGGAGCTGGTGCGCACGTACACCACGCTCATCCGCAAGGGCGTGCTACCGCCGCCGGTGCGAACCCTGCGCGTGCTGTGGCTGCCGGAGTTCGAGGGCACCCGCGAGTGGTTCTCCCGCCACGGCGCGGATCCGGTGCGGCGGGTGGCGCAGTTCAACTTCGACATGCTCGGCGCCAGCATGACCCGCGTCCATTCGCGCTTTCAGGTCTCGTACACGCCGGACTGGAATGGCAGCTTCGTGAACGCCGTGTCTGAATCCACGGTCGCCTTCATGAACCGCTTCAACGGAGTGGCCTATCCACCGAGGAAGGACTTCCGCATCGGTTCGGTCACCGGCTCGCAGGATCCGATGGATGCGCACATGGAGCGCTACGGCCGGGGTTCGGATCACCAGCTCTTCAACGACCACGGCATCCCGGGCGTCGCCTACTCCACGTGGCCCGATGACGCCTACCACACCAGCGGCGACCGGCCGGAGAACGTGGACCCCACCCAGCTGCACCGCTCCGCCTTCGCGGGCCTGGCCGGCATCACCGTGGCCGCGTGGGCCGAAGGCACGGGCGCCCTGGAGCTCTCGCGCCTGGTGGCGGTGCACGGCGCGAAGCGCGTGGCGGAGGACGAGTTCCGGGCCCGCCGCGAGCTGGCCTCGACGCCCGCCGCGCAGGTGCCCGGCTTCGCCCGTCTGGCCCGAGCAGGGGTGCGCGCGGGCTACCAGCGCGAACGCGACGCCCTGCGCTCCTGCCTGGCCCTGGGCGCGCCCGCCGAACCGGTGAAGGCGATGGTCCAGGCGCTGGAGACCGCCGAGTCCCAGGCCCTGAAGCGCCTGGATGCGGACGGGAAGGCGCGCGGCGTGTCCCTGAAGGAGCCCTCACCTGGCGAAGCCGAGCGCAAGGCACGGGCCTTCGTTCCGCGTCGCGTGAAGGGCCAGGAGCTCGCTTCGTTCGATGACCTGGAGCGCAGCGCGCCCCCCGAATCCAAGGCCCGGGTGGAAACGGTGAAGGCCGCCATGACCACCGCGTCCACGGCCCTGCGCGAGCAGGGGGAGAGCGAGCTGCGCTTCTACCAACTGGCGGATGCGCTCGCGAGCTACGCCGACGGCAAGCGCTCCGTGGCGGATATCCGCGACGCGGCCCATGCCGAGTATGGCTATGTCTTTCCCGTGGAGGCCCTGCTGGAGCTGTTCGGGCTGCTGGAGCAGAGCGGCATCATGACGCACGGACGCTGAGTCCTGGAGACCGCAGGAAGTCCTCTTCGACCCGTTGGAGTCATTCCTCGCGTTCGACGCCCCTGGGAGCCTCGCGCATACTGGAGCGATGTGGCGATCCATCCGGTACAGCGTTGATGTCCATTACAGCTGGGCAGGTCCCCCCAATGCCCAGGACCGAGACATCAATGGGCCCATCTCGCTCCGCGGCCAGTTGAAGGACGGACTCACGACGACCTACCAGATGTACTTCTGGTGTCTCGACGCGGAGGTCGCCGCGTTCCAGCGGAAGTTCCAGGCGCGCGGAATCAAGAACATCACCGTGCGCGGAATGCAGTCCTTCCTCTCCACCTGCACGGGCACCGCTTATCGCTGGTGGTACTGGTATGGCGGGAAGCAGGACGACGTCGTCGCGCGCGTCACTCCCATCATCCAGGCCGCGGCCAGGCCCACGGCGACAGTGCGGGAGCGCGTCAATGCGAAGAACGTGTGGAGCTTCTTCGTGCTCTACACGTGGGGCGGCTACCACTTCGACACCGGCATCGAGGCGGACACCACCCGGACCGTCCGGCTGACCACCTACAACCAGTACAAGGCGCCCGCGGTGCTCACGGAGCGGAGCATCGGGTACTGCCACATTCAACGGAGCACCCTCGGGGGGCTGAATGGAATGTGCAGCACGGTGGCCGCCGCGAGCGAATGGCGCGAGGGGCATGGGCGGAACAGCACCGAGGACGTCAAGACGGGCTACCACGACGATGTCTGGGCGCTCTATGCGCCGCGCTATGACGCGCGCGTGTTCCGGTCGCTGTACTGGTATTGCCGCATCTGGGATCAACTCGAGTTGAAGCGCAGGGCCATCGCGAACGAGCGCGACGAGGAGGCCTACAAGCAGGCCAGCCGGTATGCAGTCATCGACGCGCTCAACACCGGCTTGTCCCACACCGACAAGGGCGCGTGCCGGGACGTGGAGAAAGCCGACTTCTGGGACGCGGGCGCCTCACTCAACGATGGGCTCATCGCCGAGTTGGGCATCCGCAAGCGGTACTACGGCTCGCACCGGTAACGCTTCCCCTGGCGGTCCGTCTCAAGGCCTTGGGGACTCTCTTCACGCCCGGATGTCAGAGCTGGGCTGACACCAGCCGGGCGTAGGCGCCATCCCCTTGCACGAGCGTCTCATGGCGCCCCTGCTCGACGATGCGCCCGTCCTCCATCACCAGGATGAGGTCCGCCTTGCGGATGGTGCTCAACCGGTGCGCGATGACGATGCGCGTGCAGTTCAGGGAAGCCAGCGCGTCCTGGACCCGGTGCTCGGTGACGGAGTCCAGGGCGCTCGTCGCTTCATCCAGGAGGAGGATTTTCGGGTCGCGCACCAGGGCGCGGGCCAGGGCCAGCCGCTGCCGCTGGCCTCCGGACAGGGACATCCCCCGGTCCGCCAGCGGCGTGTCGTACTGGAGCGGCATGGCCATGATTTCATCGTGGATCTGCGCCTGCTTCGCCGCGCCGACGATGCGCTCCGGGGGCGCTGACGGGTCCCCGAGCGCGATGTTCGCGCGCAGCGTCGCCCCGAAGAAGGAGGGCTCCTGCAGGACGATTCCCACCTGCTCCCGCACCGCGCTCAAGGACAGCTGCTCCAGGTCGACTCCGTCGTAGAGCACCCGTCCTCCCGTGGGCAGGTAGAGCCCCAGCAGCAGGTTCGCGAGCGTGCTCTTCCCCGCTCCGGAGCGCCCGACAATCGCCACCAACTGCCCGGGCTCGATGCGCACGGACACGTCCTGGACGATCATCGGCGCCAGGGTGCCGAAGCGGAACGAGACGCGCTCCATTTCAATCCGTCCCTGCAGCTCCGCGCTCGCCTCCGGCCGCGCCGTATCTCGCTCCACCGGGGTGTCCAGCACGTCATCGATCCGCTCGATGTAGCTGCCCACCAGTTGCAGCTGCCCCATCGTGGACACCAGGTTCGCCAGGGGCGTGAGCAGGGCCACGGCCAGCGCGTTGAGGCTCAACATCGTCCCCAGGCTCATCCGTCCCTCCAGGACCTGGAGCGCGCCCATGCAGAGCAGCAGCAGCGGCGCGCTCAACTTCAGCGTGCCGGAGAGCGCGTCCACCCAGGCGGTCAGCCGGCCTCGGGCCAGGGAGACGTTGAGCACGTCCACGAAGAGGCTGGAGTAGTGCTGCACGGCGCGGTGCTCCGCGCCGAAGGCCTTCAGCGTCTGCATCCCCGTCAGCATTTCAATCTGGTAGCTCTGATTGCGCGCCTCCAGCTCCAGGTTGCGCGCGAGCAGGCTGCGCTGCTGGCGCCGGGACACCTCGAACACCAGCACCTGCAACGCGCCCAGGGCGCCCACCAGCAGGGCCGTTCCGGGGCTCGCCACGGTCAGGATGACGAAGTAGAGCACCACCAGCAGGCCATCCAGCAGCGTGGACACGAGGCTGGAGGAGAGCACCTCGCGCACGGTGGCGGTGACGTTGAGGCGCGCCATCAGGTCGCCCGCGGCGCGCGCCTGGAAGAAGGGATACGCCAGCGACACCAGGTGCTCGAGGAACCCGAGCGTCATGTCCGAATCCACCCGCGTGCGCAGCTCCAGCAACAGGTGGCTGCGCACCAGCGAGGTCAGCAGGTGGAAGCACACCAGCGCGCCCAGCCCCACGCCCAGGACCAGCAGCAGGTGGTAGTCGCCCCGGGGAACGACGCGGTCCACCACCAGGCCGGTCAGCAGGGGGATGGAGAGCGTCAGGACCTGCAACATCAACGACAGGACGAACACCCGCGTGAGCGTCTGGGATTGGCGCGCGAACTTCTCCACGTAGCGCGACCTGCGCTTGGGTTTGCCCGGGGCTCGCACGAAGCCTTCGCCGGGTTCGAAGAGCAGCGCCACGCCGGTGAAGAACTGCCGGAACTGCTCCATGGACACGAAGCGCCGGCCCTGCGCCGGGTCGACGATGTGCACGCCGTCGGGAGCCCACCGCTCCAGGACGACATAGTGGGTGAACTTCCAGTGGAGGACCGACGCCTCGGGCAGGAAGGTCACTCCGTCCAGGTCGACGGAGACGCCCCGCCCCCTCAGGCCGAAGGCGCGTCCCGCCGTCAGCAGGTGCGCCGCCGCGAGCCCATCCTGGGAGGTGCCCATCACGCGCCGCAGCTCGTCCAGTCCCACGCTCCGGCCATGGAAGCCCAGCACCATGGCCAGACAGGCGAGGCCGCACTCCGCCGGCGTCATCTGCCGCACTTCCGGGATGCGCTGCCCGCGCGCCGCCGCATGGAGCCTTCGCAGCGCGGGGAAGCGCTCCACGAGCCCCCGTCCGGATTCATCCGCCATGGGGCAGCAGCTCCTTCAGTCCGGGAACGAGCGTGAGCAGGATGCTCTCCGACTTCACCCGCGCCTCTGCCCGCGCCGGCATGCCGTCGTAGTAGTTGAAGGTCCGTCCCTCGCGGACGAACGTCCGCAGCGGCAGCCGCGCGCGCACGAGCACCAGCGCTCCCTCCAAGGGAATGGCGTCCCCCAGCTCCGAGCCCAGGAAGCGCCGCGCCTCCGCGGGCCCGATGATCTGATCACCCACGGACTCGATGACGAGGTCGCGGTACTCGTAGGCGAAGCCCTGCAGCTCCAGGCGCAGGTCCATGCCCGGCACGAGCAGCGGACGGTACTGCCCCGGCAGGAAGCCCAGCACCACCACCGTCGCGTCGTCCCCCAGGAGCGACAGCGCGCGCATGCCAGAGGAGATGTACTGGCCGGGCTGCAACCGCAGGTCCCCGACGACGCCCGCGTGAGGTGCTCGCAGCGTGCGCTCCTCCAGCCGGGCCTGGGCCAGCTCGCGCTCGGCCCTGAGGCCCGTGAGCGCCTGGCGTGCCCCTTCATCCGAGGGGTCGCGCAGGTAGCGGACGAGTTGCAGTTCGAACTCGCGGGAGATGCGCGCCAGGGTCCCCTGCTCCTGTTCGGACGCGAAGTGCACCAGCGGCTGGCCCGCGACGACGCGCTGGCCGGGCTGCACGTCCACCGTCAGCACCACGCCGGAGAACGCGACCGTCAGGTCCGTCTTGCCCTCCACGCGAATGAGCGCGGGGCCCGCCGCGTATTCGAAGAGCGTGCCCACGCAGAAGAAGAGCAGCGAACAGGCCAGCGCGCCCACCAGCACCCAGTAGGCCCACCGGGTCCACGCGGGGCTGATCCGCAAGAGGTCGCCCCCGGACTCCGCGTGGGCCCGCTGCCGGTATTCCAGCGCCTCCTTGCGATACGGGCTCGGCCTGGACGTCATGGCGTGACCGCCTGGGAAGCGGCGTCCTTCTGGACGAACACCCGCACCACGACGCCCGAGGGCACCGGAGCATGGCCCTCGCGCGGCACGCTCGCGATGGCCAGGAGCATGCGCGAGGCCGCGTCTACTTCCGGTGCCAGGTTCTCCACCCTCCCCTCCAGGACCTGCCCCAGGGACGGCACCTCCACGGACAGCCGCGTGCCCACCGAAAGGCTCGCCGCCTGGTCCTCCGGAATGGCGAAGCGCACCTGCTGCGCTCCGGAGCGGATGAGGTGGAAGACGGCGCGGCCGGGAGCCACCATCGCCCCGGTGTCGAGGTAGCGGTTCGCGACCTGCCCGTCGAAAGGCGCGAGGACGGAGGCATCGGAGATCTTCTGGGCAATCTGCGCCACGCGCGCCTTGCGCTCCGCCACCATCGCCTCCACCGCGCGCAAACGGGCCACGGCGGTCTGCTCCTGGAAGCGTGCGGTGGCCAGCTCCTCCTCGGAGAGGGCCCCCAGGGCGCGCTGCTGCGGGTCGGAGCGGCGCTGGAGCCGCTCCTGCATCTCCGTGAGCGCGATGGAGGCGATGTGCTGCTCCGCCTCCCCTGCCTGGAGCGACGCCTGCGCCACCGCCAGCTCGCGCTGGAGGGCCCGCGTGTCCAGCTGGGCGAGGACCGCGCCCTGGCGCACGGTGTCTCCGACCTGCGCGTTCACGCGTTCGAGGGTGCCTTCCAGCCTGGCGGCCACGTCCACGCTGCCGCTGGCAACGATGACGCCCAGGAAGCCCTCACGGCGGGACGCAGGCTCCATCACGCGGGGCACGAGTTCCTGTGAGACAGCCGCTCCCGGCCGGGCCACGGCCGAGGCTCCACGGCCGCCGTGCCACCGGATGAGCAGGAGCGCCCCCAGGAAGACCAGGGCGCCCAGGCCCATCATCCATGTCGTGCGTCGTGACATCACACAGAAGTCATGCGGGGGGCGGCTCGCACGGGCTCAAAGGGGCAGGATCGAAGGACGGTGAGGCGAGTCGTAACCAGTGCCGCATTGTACTTCGGCGGGGCGCGACGCCACTTTCCATCTCCAGGTGACGGGAGGCCAGGAGCCGGGCCAGCGCTCACCTCCCCAACAGCGCTGCCATTTCGCCTATGTTCAGTGCGCTCCCCCCACCGCGCATCCAGGTCCTCCCCATGCTCCGCCCGAGACTCGTAGCCCTTGCCTTGCTCCCACTCGTCTCCGCCTGCTCCGACCCAGAGTGCACGGACACAGCGGACTGTGCGTCCCGGGGCCCCGACATCGTCTGCGTTGAGGAACGCTGCGTTCAGGCGTCCTCGCCAGATGCAGGTGCGGGTGACTCGGGCGTGGACGCAGGCACGTCCGACGACGCGGGTTCGGGGGACGCGGGCTCCGGCGACGCGGGCTCCGGCGACGCGGGCGCTCCGGATGCCGGGGACTCGGATGCGGGCACCCTGGATGGCGGTGAGCCTCCGCCGGAAGCCTCGCTTCGCATCACCGAGATCAACCCAGACGCCCCGCAGGACCTCATCGAACTGGTGGCCGTCACCGGCGGGACGCTGACCGGTATCTCCCTCCAGGAGCTCACCAACTCCGACTTCGCCTTCACCTTTCCCCAGGGCTACACGGTGGAGACGGGCGCCGTGCTGGTGCTTCACCTCGGCGGCGCCTGCACCGACGCTCCCAGCAACGCGGCATCCTGTGGACAGACCGCGCCCTTCAGCGCCAGTGCCTGGGACTTCAGCATGCCTGGCACGCTGAGCTACTCCGGCAAGGCGTTCGAGCTGCTGTCGTCGAAGGGCGTGCCTGTCGATGGCGTTCCCTTCGTTCGAGCCTCCGGAGAGATGCCCTTGACCATCGTCGCCGCCGTCCAGCGGCTTCAAGCGGACCGCGTCTGGGATGCCACCCCCTGCATCCACGACATGACCACCGGCTTCGCGAAGGACCGCTACTGCCGCAACATCGCCGCGGACTGGTCCAGCCTCAACGAGAGCTCCAGCATCATGCGCATCAATGGCACCGCGCCGCTGACGACGCCGGGGCTCAAGACGCAATGGAGTGGCCCGCTTCCGTCACGGTGGGGCTCCTACTGAGGCCATTGCGTGTGGGGGCTCAGGCTTCCGACGCCATCCTCAACGCGGCCGGAGGTGGGGCGTACAGGCGCAGGCGCTCCGCCGTCATGGGGTGCGTGAACGCGAGCGTCTCCGCGTGGAGCAGGTAGCCTCCATCTCCGGGCAGGCCGGGCGCGTGCTCGCGGGGCAGACCTCCCGAGGCGAACATCGGATCTCCCGTGAGCGGATGACCGATGGCCGCCAGGTGGATGCGGATCTGCTCGGGGCGGCCCGTGTGGATGCGCACCTCGAAGAGGGTCTGTCCGTCACGCCGCTCCAGGACCTCCGCGCGGCTGTGTGACGGCTTGCCCTTCGCGGTCGCCCCGTGCACCGCCCCCAGCACGGGGTGCGGCACCAGCCCGATGGGCGTGTGGATGTCATAGGACTCCTGCGCCGCGACCCCGTCCGAGAGCGCCCGGTAGCGCTTCTCCACGTCGCCCTCGCGCCAGTTGCCTGAGAGCTTCGCGGCGGCTTCATGCGTGCGGGAGAAGAGCACCAGCCCCGAGGTCGCCCTCCCCAGCCGGTGCAGCGCGGACGCCTCCGGCCAGCGCAGCCGCACGAGCGAGAGCAGCGTGCGCTTGAGGAAGCCGCCGGAGGGCAGCGTCGGCAGCCCGCTCGGCTTGATGACCGCGAGCAGCGCAGCGTCCTCGTACACCAACTCGAAGCTGTCGGGCGCCTCCGGTTCCCGCCAGGGCGGCCGGTGCCAGCAGAGCTCCTGGTGGGCCCGCAGCACCTCGTCGCCGGTCGCGATGAGGCCGTCCAGTCGCACCTCGCCACGCACGAAGCGCGCACGCCACTCCTCCTCGGTGGAGTGCCGGTACTTGTCCGACAGGTGGGCGAGCGTGGTGCGCCCCACGGAGGCGGCGCCAATCCACTCGCGGTACACGTAGCCGTCATTCAGGCCGGAGGAGTCGTCAGGCTGGGACATCACCCGTGCACTCTACGTCAGTGCTGCTGACACCAGGACCTCGTGGTCCTTCCATGGGACGCGATATCAAAATAGAGAGAAGGCACACGCCCCAAGGAGGACAGATGTCGCCGCGTCATCTCGCGCCGTGGTTGTTGCTGGTGGCCCTTGTTACTGCCTGCGCATCGTCCCCACCGGTGGAGCAGCGAAGGCAGCCGCCCCCGAGGATCCTCTTCGAGTCGCCCCTCGCGTTGCTGCTCGAGAACTATCAGGAGCTGGGGCTGAGCACCGACCAGTTGATCAAGATAGGCCAGCGGGACGAAGCACTGACCGTGACCAACAGGCCCCTGCGTGAAGAGCTCCGGGCCATCTGGACGCCCCCCATGGGAGGCAATCCGCCGCCGGGAGCCATGCCTGTCAGGGTCGGCCCCGCGGGCCGGGGAGGCCGGCCTCCGTACAGGCCGCCGGCCCAACCTCCCGAACCCGTGAGCGAGGAAGCGCTGAAGCGGCAACAGCTCCTGCTCCAGGCGATGGAGGCCAACGAGACAGCGGCGTACAGCGAGGTCGAAGCACTCCTGGAGGAGCCTCAGAAGGAGAAAGCACGAGCGCTGGTCGAGAAGCAGCGCGAGGAGCGGGTTCGCGCACGTGAGTCGATGCAGAAGGCCCCCGAAGCCCCACCCGAGACGTAGTCCTGGAGGGGTCTCGGCGCATGGCTCTTCACCACGCGTGATTACCCTCCCACGCGCCAGGGAAAATGGGGCGCCCGCGACTCACACCGGCATCACCCGGTGATACATGAAAAGGCCGCGGACGTTTGAAGCAGCCGGAGTTCGCGGGCTAGCCTGGGTGGGCCGTCAAAAAAGGAGGCGGCTCAACATGATGACCCCCGACATGATCATCCGCGCCTGGAAGGACCCGTCGTTCCGCGAGAGCCTCACCGCCGAGCAGCGCACCCAGCTGCCCGCGAACCCCTCTGGCGCGACGCTGAACGAGCTGAGCGAGACCGAGCTGATGGACGTGGTCGGCGGCAGGATCGACATCGGCTTCACCGCCACCAACTCCTGTGAGTACATCTGCACCAATCTGACGTTCTCCCTGTGCTGATGGACGGTGTGTGACGGGCGACTCCCACGAGGAGTCGTCCCGTTTCACTCGAGGCGCGGGGGCTCCGGTCCTCGCGCCTGTCTTTTTCCAAGTCCAGACGGACGTGCAGGGCGCGCATGCGAGAGGGCTTGAAGATGGATGCGTGGGAGCGGGCTGCCTTCCTCCATGAGCGGGAGGCCGCGGGAGAGGACCCTTCCGCCCCGTCGCTCCAGCAAGCCGAGTCGCGCCTCCAGGCGTGGCGGCGCAGCACGCTGGGGGATGAGGCGTCCTTCGATGAGCGCCTTCGCGGCGTGGGGCTGGACGCGGCGTCCTTCGTGCGCAGGCTCGCGGGAAGTACGACGCGGCCGGAAGCCCTGACGTGGCTGCCGCTCCTGGAAGAAGTGCTGTCGGACCGCGCGGCCGACGTCGCCCTCCCCTCCCCCGTGGATCCAAGCCCACGGATGCGCGTGCCCGCACTGACGCGCCGGTTCCTCCAACTGGGGCTGAGCCGGCTGCGGGCTGGCGTTGATGCGCTGGCCACCCGGAGCGGATTGGCCGCCGATGCATTGCTGGACGCGCGCGCCGAAGCCTGGCTCGTGGACGCGCTGGAGCAGCGGCTGATGCAGACCGCGACCCGGTCGCTGGTGCTGGAGCTCAACGTGGCCCGGCTGCGCGGCGAACTGCGAGGCGAAACACCCCAGGCGCGCTTCGAGCACTTCGCCCTGCACCACCTGGAGGCCCCGGGCCGGCTCGCCGCGTTCCTGGAGGAGTACCCGGTGCTGGCGCGGCTCCTGGTGACGTCCCTGGAGCGATGGATCCAGACGAGCCTGGAGCTGCTGACACACCTGGCGGAGGACCGGGAGGCCCTGGTGGCCGTGCTCGGCGCGGACGTGGATCCAGGGCCGCTCGTGGAGGCGCGCACCGGCGCGGGAGATCCGCACCGCGAGGGCCGCAGCGTGGCGCTGCTGACGTTCCGCTCCGGCTTGAGGGTCGTCTACAAGCCGCGGTCGCTGGAGGTCGAGGCCCGCTACCAGGACCTGCTGGAACAGCTGGAGCGCTGGGGCCTGCGCCATCCGCACCGCAGGCTGAAGGTGCTGACGCGCGAGTCACATGGCTGGGTGGAGCACGTCGAGACCAGCGGGTGCGCAGACCGCGACGCCGTGGCGCGCTTCTATTGGCGCCAGGGCAGCCACCTGGCGCTGCTGTATCTGCTGCGCGGAGTGGACCTGCACTCCGGCAACCTCCTCGCCGCCGGAGAGTTCCCCGTCCTCGTGGACCTGGAGGGGCTCTTCCACCAGCTGCCCGCTCCGCGCGCTGACGACACGGCGGTGTCCCGCGCCGCGCGCTTCCTGGAGCGGTCCGTGCTCAGCAGCGGCCTGCTGCCCACGCTCATGTTCGGCAGGGAGGGCCGGGCCGGCGTGGAGCTGAGCGGCCTGGGCGGCGAGGCCGGCCAGCTCTTCCCCCACGCCGCGCCCACGCTGGAGGACCGCGCCCGGGACACCCTGCACGTCGTCCGTCGGCAGCCGACCACCGCGGCGGCCCACAACCGCCCGCTGCTCGAGGGCCAGCCCGTGGACGTCACTGCGTTCGGGGCGTGCATCGAGGAGGGCTTCCAGGAGACCTACGCGTTGCTTCTCCAGCACCGCGAGGCGGTAGCGCGGACACTCGAGGGGTTCCGCGACGTGGAGGTGCGCCACATCGCGCGGGCGACGATGCGCTACGGCTTCCTTCTCCAAGAGGGCCTGCACCCGGACTTCCTGCGCGACGCGCTCGACCGGGATCAGCTGCTCGACAAGCTGTGGGCGGAGGTCCGCGTGCGCCCTTCGCTGGCGACGCTGACGCCCTCCGAGCACGAAGACCTCCGGCTGGGGGACGTGCCCGTCTTCACGGCGCGACCGGGGTCCCGCCACGTCTGGGACAGCCGGGGGCGCTGCATCCCGGATCACCTGCCGCGCGCCGGCCTGGAGGGCTCGCGCCAGTTGCTGGAGGACCTGGGCCCCGAGGACTGCGCCGGCCAGGTGGCGCTGATCCGCCAGTCGCTGGTGACGCTCGAGCGCGAGCAGGAGACCGTTACGCCCCGAGCGTCGGGCATTGCCGCCGGGGATGCCCTGCCCCCGCCCGCCACGGCCGAGGCGTGTCTGGCGGGCGCGGTGCAGTTGGGCGAACTACTGGCGGCCCGAGCCATCCAGGGCGCCCACGACGTCGGCTGGATTGGCGTGGGCATCCAGGACCTGGAGCGCCGTCGCTGGGGGCTCACACCCCTGCGCACGGACCTCTTCGACGGCGTGGGGGGCGTGGCGCTCTTCTACGGCTACCTGGCGGCGGTGACAGGCCGGGAGGACTTCGCGGCGCTGGCGCGCAGGGCGTCCGTGCCGGTACGCGAGCAGTGGCGCGCGCCCGAGTCCCAGGACCCTTCCGGCGTGGGGGTGTTCACGGGGCGCGCGGCGAACATCTACGTCCTCAGCCATCTGGCCGTGGCGCTGGGCGACACCGCGATGCTGGACGAGGTCCACGCGGGTCTGGGTTCGCTGGAGGCGAGAATCGACGCGGACACGGCGCTGGATCTGGTCGCGGGCGTCGCGGGGACCGCGCTGGCGCTGACGCGGCTCCACCAACAGACCGGCAGCGAGGAGGCGCTCCGGCTGGCGCGCAAGTGCGGGGAGCGGATGCTCCAGACAGCGAGCGACTCCGAACACGGTGGGCGCGCGTGGGTGGTGCCCGCCGCAGGGCGCGCGCTCACAGGCCTGGCCCACGGCGCGGCCGGCTTCGTCTGGGCCCTGCTGGAATTGGCCACGCTCACCGGCGACGCGCGATACCGGGAGGCCGCACGCCAGGGATTGGCCTTCGAGCGGGCCCTGTTCGTCCCGGAGCGCGGCAACTGGAAGGATTTGCGCACGTCGAAGGAAGGCGAGCCGCTGGTGCCCGGTGGCTTCATGACAGCCTGGTGCAACGGAGCCGCGGGCGGCGTCCTGGCCCGGCTGCTGTCGCTGCGCCACCTGGACGATGTGCGGCTGCGCGACGAGCTTCGCGCGGGGCTCGCAACCGTGCAGCGGGAAGGCTTCGGCGGCAGCCACTGCCTCTGTCACGGCGACGTAGGCAACCTGGAGGTGCTGCACCTGGCGGGAGAGGTGCTGGGCGACGAGGCATGGAAAGAGACCGCGCGCTCACGGGCCGCGCGGGTGCTGGCTCAGGGCCGGGACGGAGCGTGGCGTTGCGGCCTGCCGAGGTTCACCGAGGCGCCAGGATTGATGCTGGGACTTGCCGGCATCGGGATGGGGCTCCTGCGCCTGGCCGCGCCCGACTTCGTGCCGTCCGTGCTGGCGTTGCAGCCTCCACGCGCCCAGGCGAGGTAGGCCAAACGCTCCCGCGCTGTGCAGCGGGAGCGAGGGCCTCAGGGACAATGCGTGCAGTAGAAGTAGTCGCTATAGACGGGATAGGCGCTCTCCACGCCCCAGCAGGTGGGATAGCAGGACGCATCCAGCTCGCACTCACCGACCTGCCCATCGGCTTGCATGGGGAGTGAGGTCCAATAGGTGGTGAGCCTGGGGACGTAATGCTGGGTGCAGGCGCTCGCCTTCACTGAGCCTCCTGACTCGGAGACCAGCGAAGGCTGCCGGACTTCGTTCCCGGTGCCTTCCAGGCTGGAATCGCCTCCGCACGCAACCAGACCCGACGCCAGGAACGCAGCCACTGCCAGCAGTTGCTTCATGGGGTCCTCACCTCGTGAAAGGAGTTCCGGATGAATCTCGCACGTTCGTTCATCCCAACTCCAGCCGGGGTCATCTCTTCACCTCAGATACGCAGTCGCCTGGAAGGCCGCGATCTGCCGCTCCCCGGAGTCGAGCACGCGCACTTCATACGTGGCCAGCTTCCTGCCGCGTGAAAGCTCGCGGGCTGTCGCCTCCAGGGGACCGTCATTCGCCGCGGTCAGGTACGTGATGTTGGCCTGGATGCCGATGGCTGTCTGGCCATGCGAGTTGCAAGCCGTGGCGAAAGCGATGTCGGCCAGCGCGAAGATCAAGGCGCCGTGCGGCGTCCCAAGCCCGTTCAACCGGCGAGAGGACACCGGGAGGCGGACGCGAGCGGTCCCTGGACCGCGCTCCACCAGCTCGCGGAGACAGGCCTGCTCCATGGCCATACGGCCACGACCCACTGGGCCAGCCTGGACGCTGCAGGCATCAGTATCCCGGGGTCGACTGGACGAGCGACCTGCGCATCTCTGTCACGGGTAGGCTCGTGACCGCGCGAGACATGGAAGCGACAGGGCGAACGCTGTTGGCGTACCTCACGGAGGTCCGTCTGGCTCGGGCGCGGGAGTTGCTGAACGCCAGCGACGAAGCCGTCTCACAGGTTGCTCACCGGGTGGGCTACGAGAACGCCGCCACGTTCACCGCGCTCTTCAGGCGGCACCACGAGCAGACGCCGACCGCCTACCGCGAGTCATCCAGGGGCTCCGCTGGCTGACCGGCAGCGCTCAAAGCGCCAGCAGCACATCCACTTGCGCCTGGAGCGTCCGGGCCTCTTCATGCTTGCCAAGTCGGGTGTAGAGCGCCACCGCGTCGCGATGCTCCTGGATTTCACGCTGGACGAGCGCATCCACCGCCTCCGGCGACAACAGCAACCGGGCCACCTCTCCACTTCCGAGCCCGCTCACGCCGCCGGCGATGCCACCAGAGACCGGAGCAGGAGCGACGCTCACATCGGGCGCCTCGGCATTGTCGATGGCGGCGAGCGTTTCCCGAAGCACCGCCGAAGCGGGCGCGTTCCGGTTGCGCAGGGCCTCCTTCATCGCGGCCCGCAGCGTTGCCTTCCATTCATCCACGGTCTTCATGCGTCGGGGTCCTATGACGTCTGCAAAATGAGGGTGCCGTAGCTGCCGCTGCAATCCAGCGCATACAACTGCTCGTTGCCGGTCGACAGTATCATGCAGGCGCGGCTCGGGACTCCCAGACGCTTCCGCCCAGAAAAGATGTTGTTCCCCGCCACCCCTTTGGCGAAGCGTCCGAAGAGCGTCTTCCAGCCCTTCTCGGGCATGAACGGATCCAGCTCGATACCGCGGAGGGAGCGACCTCGATGGGCCTCATGGACAATCACCGAGGCCACGAAATGCGCGAAGCCTTGAAAGCGCTCCACCGGGTATGCGTCGATGGAAAACGAGGCATCACCATACAGGGTGATTCCCGCCTGCTTCGCCTCTGACAGGGACATGTAGCTGATCTCCTGCCTGATTCCGTGGAGGTCCGGAAAGCGGGCCTGGACTCCGGCGCCCTGCGACTGCCAATCCACGCTGACGTCACCCAGACCCGTGATGTTCATGTCGGGCGAAAGGAGCCTGTTCACTTCGTCCCGCAGCGTGAGGTCCATGCCGCCCCTCTTGACGCATTGGGATGCGAACAGCAACGCGCGAGTCCGCCGGGGGGCCTGCGCCGTCACCCGGGTGGTGTAGGCTCACGCCTCGCCGCACTCCTTCTGGACGGTCTTCCTTGGAAATGCTTCTTGCTCCCGCCCGGCGCATCGACCTGGGCAAACGCGCCGGTGTCACCGGCGGGTTGCTGGGCGTGCTCTGCGTGGTCGCGGAGTTCTGCTTCCTGTTTCCCCACGTACTCGTGTCCAACGATGGCCGGGCCTTCTACGTGGAGCACCTGGAGGTCTTCCGGAGCATCCTCCAGGTGTCCATCATCGCCACCTTCCTGCTGGGCACCTTCAGCGTGATGACCCTGCGCTCCAAGGCGCACGGCGGCATCGCCATGGTGCTGGCGCTGGTGGCGTTGCTCCTGGGAGGCAGCGAGGCGGAGCCCCTGACGCACACGCCGCGCGCGATGAGCGCGGGCCTGGACTTCTTCGCGTTGGACCTGCTGGTGTTGGGGCTGGTGTTCATCCCCATGGAGCGGCTGTGGGGGCTGAACGAACAGAAGATCTTCCGCGTCGGCTGGCAGACCGACCTCAAGCACTTCTTCGTCAGCCACGTGGGCGTGCAGCTCATCTCCTTCGCGGTGCTCATCCCCGTGCAGGTGTTCCTGTCCTGGGCCGTGAAGCTCGACTTCCAGGCGCACGTCGCCGCGCAGCCCATCTGGTTGCAGTTCTTCGAAATCCTGCTGGTCATCGACCTGGTGAGCTACTGGGTGCACCGGGCCTTCCACACCGTCGGGTGGATGTGGAGCTTCCACGCCATCCACCACTCGACGCTGCAGATGGACTGGCTGGCCAGCTCGCGCAGCCACCTGGTGGACATCCTGGTCAACCGCTTCGCGGGCTTCGTGCCGGTGTTCCTGCTCGGATTCCACCCGTCCGCCATCTACGGCTACCTCGTGTTCGTGTCCTTCCACGCGGTGTACATCCACGCCAACGTCAACCACCGCTGGCCGTACCTGCGCTGGATCTTCGCGACGCCGGAGTTCCACCACTGGCACCACACATCCGATGACGAAGGCATCGACAAGAACTTCGCTGTCTTCCTGTCATTCATCGACGTCATCTTCGGCACCGCGCACATGCCGTCCCACTGGCCCTCGAAGTACGGCACCACGAAGTTCCAGCCGCCGGAGACCTACCTGGGCCAGCTGGCGTACCCGTTCAAGCGCCATGAAGAGACGCCCTACGGGTAGCCCACGACCACCATGGGAAAATACAAGCTGATCTCCAAGCCGTTTCCCGCGCTCACGGCGGGGGACGTCAAGCACGGCGGGACCGGCCTCATCGAGGACGCACGACACGTCGTGTCTCCGTTGAGCGTGGGCAACAGTCACGCGAGCACGCCTCTTGAGTTCCTGTTCAAGAAGTTCGCGGTGCACGTCACGTCCTTCGAGATCGAGGGTGCCGAGGCGCCGAACTGGTTTGGCGTGAGCTTTCGCAAGGGCATCCAGTCCTTCGATTCCGTGAACATCTTCTGTCACCCCAGCCCGGGGACCGCCGGGATGACGGACCGGGACTACCCGACGCGCGCGGGTTCGTGGCCGCGCCTGTTCCGCTACGCGCAGATGATGGGGGCCCAGTTCGCCATCGCCGGCTCCGACCAGGTCGCGATCGTCCCCTTCTTCAACAATGCGTCGTACTCGAGCACGGGCCTCTTCGGTGCGAACTGGAAGGACATCGTCCTGGACATCCTGACGGAGGTGAGGGCGGAAGCGCGGCAACGCACCGACCCCTTTCCCGTGGTGCTGAAGGACGTGGTGCTCTCCGACTTCAGCTTTGGCCGTGGCCTGATGCGGAACATCCGGGCGCGAGCCCCCAGCCTGTCCCGGTACCTGCGGGAGATCTGGGACTTCGACGGCGTCGGCGGGACACCTCCCTACGGAGCGGGAGAGGTGGGCGCCATCCTCTATGACCAGTCCACCGGCGGAGACCCGCGCATCTTCCATGTGCCGCCGACCCGGTGGCAGCAGTTCCACGGCAAGATTGCTTCAAGCGTCCACAGCAACATCCCGGACCTGCTCGCGTGTCACGCGGCCACGGTGAGCAACGTAGGCCGCGGCGGATAGCGCCCGGCCCGGGGTCGGATGACGCGTTGGAAGCCGGGCAATAAGCACTGGCAGTCATTTCCCTGCTCAAAAGGGCCTGTTGCGGTGGAGTGCTCCTCTTCTCAGGTTTCAGTCAGACGAGAAGGTCACAGCAGCGCGATAGCTCAAGGGGGGAATCATGAAGACAACGTCGATTCGCGAACTGGGGCGGCGGTGTGGGGGATATGTGCTTGGATTGTCGCTTGCCGTGGTGGCGCTGCCTGGAGCGGCCATCGCCCAGGCACCGGGCGGGCTTCCCAACACGTACACCCAGAGGAACCTTGTCTCCGATGGCAGCGCGGCCGCGGAGCATCCGGATCCCAATCTGATCAACAGCTGGGGGCTTGCCTTCAACCCGTTCGGCGCCGCCTGGGTCGCCGACAACGGGACAGGGGTGTCAACCCTCTATGACGGCGATGGGAACGCGCAGTCGCTCGTGGTCACCATCCCGGTGCCCACGGGAGCCACGGCTCCGTCGAGCCCCACGGGCGTCGTCTTCAACGGCTCCGAGGGCTTCGTGGTCACCTCGGGAAGCGCCAGTGGGGCTGCTCGCTTCATCTTCGTGACGGAGCAGGGCGTCGTGGCTGGCTGGTCTCCGCTGGCGGCCCCAGCCAATGCCATCCTCACGGTGGACAACTCCGGCAGCAACGCGATCTACAAGGGCGTCGCCCTGGCGAACAATGGCACCGCCGCCTATCTCTACGCGACCGACTTCCACAACGGAAAGGTGGACGTCTTCGACAGCAATTTCGCGCCCGCCACGCTGAGCGGGAACTTCACGGACCCGAACCTGCCTGCCGGCTTCGCGCCGTTCGGCATCCAGAACATCAACGGCGACCTCTACGTGAGCTATGCGCAGCAGGACGATGAGCGCAAGGACGACGTGCACGGCGCGGGCCTGGGCTACGTCAACGTCTTCGATTCAAACGGGAACCTGATCCGCCGGCTCATCTCCGCGGGCAGCCTGAACGCGCCGTGGGGCATGGCCGTGGCGCCCGCCAGCTTCGGGCGGTTCGCCGGGCGCCTGCTGGTGGGCAACTTTGGCGACGGCACCATCAACGCCTTCGACACCGTGACGGGCACCCTGGATGCCCAACTCCAGGGCACCAACGGGAAGCCGATCGTCATCGACGGCCTCTGGGCGCTCGCGTTTGGCAACGGCCTCATGAACCAGCCCACCCGCACGCTGTTCTTCACCGCGGGTCCGGCGGAGGAGAGCCAGGGCCTGTACGGCCGGCTGGACGTGGCCACCCCGGGCGCGACCCGCGTCCCCTCCCGTCCCACGCGCTGAGCCGCGCGCGGTCGAAACAGGGAACACTCCAGGGATGCGCCCGGGGAAGTCTGCCCCGGGCGCGTCCCTTTTTCTTTCGCATCAACGGGGCCCCCATCCCTCGAATGCGTCAGGCCTGTCAGACCTGGCTGCTAATTCATGCTCAACACGAATCAACCCAAGCCCCCCCCCACCCGGAGCATGAGTCCATGCGCGGTCCTGTCACGGATTGGTGTCGCTGGAACATCGCCTTCGCTGTCGGATTCATCCTGTGCGCGACGAGCGCGCTCGCCCGCCCTGGTGCGCCCCCACCCGCCGAGTCCTCCTGGGGGGTCCACGGGCTGGAACATCCCCATCAACGCATCCAGCCCGACGAGCGCGAGCCGGAGATGGCCCCAGAGCGACTGCGACAGAAGCACGCTCCTGTCCTCCGGGCGCAGACCCTGGTGGCCTGTGAGCCGGCTGCCTTCGCGTCCGCCAGCGGCATGGAGCTTGTCTCACGGGTGAAGGGCTCCACGGAGGACTGTCTCAACTCGCTGTTCTATGCGACGGCCCCCCAGTCCGGGCAGATCTTCATCGAGAGCAAGATGGTCACCATCGCCAACGCGCTCACCGTCAGCGCCCAGCAGTACGCGGGCAACAACTCCGCGCAGACACTCCAGCTCATCCTGTTCCTGCGCGCTGGCTACTACGTCCAGTTCTACCAGTCAGGCACGGTGGGCAGCTACGGCGCCTCGCTGCGCGACGCCATCCGTCCGGCCCTCGCGGCCTTCGTCGCCAATACCCATTTCACGGACGTCAACGACGCACACGGCGCGGTGCTGCGGGAGTTCGTCATCCTCATCGACAGCGCGGTGGAGGCAGCCCAGCACCTGGGCACGCTCCGGGGCCTGCTGGACCGCTTCAATGCCACCACCGAGGCGTCCTATTACATGAGCGGCGCCACCAACAGCGTCTACCAGGTCCTCTACCGGAGCCATTCCAACGCGGCCTTCCTGGCGGCCGTGCAGGCGGACACGTCCATCCTCCAGTCGCTCGAGTCCTTCATCACCCGCACCGAACACCTGCTGGGCACCTCCAACCAGTACCTCACCGTCAACGCGGCGCGCGAGCTGGCCCGCTTCCTCAGACACACCGGACCGCTCCAGACCCTGACGCGCCCCAAGGTGAAGGCGGTCATCGACAACCACTCGATGACAGGTCCCTCGGCGGGCCTCTGGGTGGGCGCGGCGGAGATGGTCGACTTCTACGACAAAGCCAATTGCGCGTACTACGGCACCTGCGACTTCCGCCGGACGGTGGAACAGACGGTGCTCGGCATCACCCACACCTGTGGAGCCACCCTGCGCATGCGCGCGCAGCACATGACGGCGACCCAGCTCACGCAGAGCTGCGACCAGCTCGCCACGCAGGAGACGTACTTCCACGACACGCTGAAGACGAACCGCGTGCCCGTGGCCAGCGACAACAACACGTCCCTGGAGGTGATCATCTTCGACAGCAGCCTCGACTATCAGAACTACGCTGGCGTGCTGTTTGGCATCAATACCAACAATGGCGGCATGTACCTGGAAGGGGACCCCGCCGCCTCCGGCAACCAGGCCCGCTTCATCTCCTACGAGGCGGAGTGGCTGCGGCCCACCTTCGAAGTCTGGAACCTGCGCCACGAATACGTCCATTACCTGGATGGCCGCTACAACATGAAGGGTGACTTCAACACGAGCACCAGCCAGCCCACCGTCTGGTGGATCGAGGGCCTGGCCGAATACATCTCCAAGAAGAACGACAACGCCAGCGCGGTGACGCTGGGCAAGAGCAAGGCCTTCCAGCTCAGCGAGGTCCTGCGCAACAACTACAGCAGCAGCGCCGACCGCGTGTACTCGTGGGGCTATCTGTCCACGCGGTTCATGTTCGAGCGGCACGCGGACCAGGTGGACACCTTCCTCGCACAGTTCCGCGCGGGCAATTACACCCCCTATCGCCAGTCCCTGGACGCGCTGGGCACGGCGAACGACACGGAGTTCCACCAGTGGATTGACTGCGTCGCGAGGGCCGCGGACCCGAGTGTCTGCGTGCCCCCTGGCTCCGGCCCCGGGCCGATTCCTGCCTGCACGGCATCCAACCCGCAGCAGCTCGACAATGACTGCTACCGGGGCCCGCTGGCCTCCACCGGCACGCTGCTCTACTTCTATCTCTATGTGCCTCCCGGCGCGCGCAACCTGCGCTTCGTGGCAAGCGGCGGCACGGGCAACGCGGACCTGTATGTCCGCAGCGACACCTGGCCCTCTCAGACCGTGTATGACTACCGGCCCTATCTCCCAGGCAATGACGAGACGGTGGAAGTCCCCTCCCCCACCACTGGCGCCTACTACTACCTCATGCTCGTGGCCCGCACGCCCTACTCGGACGTGAAGCTGGAGGCCCACTTCGACAGGGCAACCTGATCGCCGTGCGGACGGAGTACGGCCCCTCCGTGCAATACAACCTCGACCTCCCCGGGAACTCAGGCCACGGGATGATCTGCATCGACTTCACCAAGCAGGGCCGGGCCTTCCGGGCTTGCAGCACCCATCTCATCGCTGGCTCGGGCCCGGACGACAACACGCGGCTGTCTCAAGCCAATACAATCCGCTCCTGGGCGACCAGCTGGATGAACTCGGGTTACCGGGTCATCGTCGGCGGAGACTTCAACGCGGCGCCCAGCTCGCCCGTCATCCAGACGTTGAACCACCTGGGCAACGGTGACCCGTTCATCGACGCGGACTTCAAGGCGCCCCGCGAGACCAAACGTCAGTACAGCCCGGCCTGCAACCAGCCGTGGAACTCGAAGCTCGACTACGTGTTCTTCTCGTACAACTGGACGGGGAGGAACAACATCGAGGCCACCCTGCGCGGAGAGACGTGCTCCGATCACCGCGCGCTCATGGGCACGGCCAAGGTGACGAACTGAGCCGGGTTCACTGGCTCGGAACTCATCCCTGACGGGAGCCCCTCGGCCGTCTGCCGCGGGGGCTCTCGCCGGCGTACCGCCGGTACACGCGTCGAAAGGCAGCCGCGTCGGCGTAGCCCACCCGGGCGGCGACGTCATCGACCGAGTCCCGGGTCGTCTCCAGGAGGTGGGAGGCATGCGCCACGCGGACCCGCTGCACGAACTCGAGCGGCGTCATGCCCAGGCCAGCCTGGACCCGCCGCGCGAGCGTGCGCGGTGACGTGGCGGCGGCGCGTGCGAGTTCCGCCAGCGTCAACTGCCGGCCGAGGTTCGCGGTGATGAACCGTTCGACCGAGCGCAGCACCGGGTCCGAGACGCGCAGATGCTCCATCACCATGTATCGGGCCTGCGAAACGCGCTCGTCGAGCACGAGGTAGCGAGCCACCAGGTGCGCCAGTGACGGGCTGGCGACGCGCGCGACGATGGCCAGCATCAAGTCGGCGTGCGCGAAGGCCGATCCCGCGGTGAGGACGCCGTCACTCTCGATGACCATCCGGTCCGCGCGGACGGTGACCTGAGGGAAGCGGCGCACGAACGCGGGCACCAGCCACCAGGTCGTCGTCGCGTCCCGTCCCGCGAGGAGCCCCGCCGCCGCCAGGACGAAGGTCGCCGAGCACGAAGCAGCGACCATCGCCCCCTTCGCCGCCGCTCGCGCGAGCAGCTCCATGCCGCGCGCGGTGTCGGCGCGGGAGAGCAATTGTTCGACGGCGCGCTCGCTGGCCGCGGAGAGTCCGGGCACCAGCAGCACATCTCCCGCCTTCACGCTTCGCAGGCTGAGCGCGCCGTCCACGCAGACGGAGCGCCCCGTGCCGGAGCGGACCGGGCGGCCGTCCAGCGACACCACACGTTGACGCAGTGGGTTCGCTCCTCGTGGAGCGCTTGGGACAAGGCCTGACTCCAGCAGGCGCGTGGCCGTGTTGATCACGTCGAGGCCGACACCCAGCGGGCCCTCGGCCACGCCATCCAGCACGACATGCAGGATCATGTCTGGCAAGAGTAGACCGAAAGCTGTCAACGTCGCCACTGGCTCGCAAGGGAGGGTTTCCCGCATCGTCCGGGCATGACTCCTTCCGCCCCCGAGCCCACCGCCGACGATCCCCTGGATGACTTCGAGCGGCGCGCCATCACGCTTCAGTCGACTCCGCGCGCCGTCTACGTCGCAGGTCGAGGTCCCGCGGTCATCGTCATGGCCGAGATGCCTGGCATCAGCCCTCACGTCGCGCGCTTCGCACGCTGGGTCCGGGATGCTGGCTTCACGGTCTACCTGCCGTCGTTGTTCGGGAGGGATGGAGCCTATCCGCAGGCGGAGGCGGGGCTCGCCGTGATGAAGAAGGCCTGCGTGAGCGCGGAGTTCCGTGCGTTCGCGGCGAATGCATCAAGCCCTGTGACGCAGTGGCTGCGTGCGCTCGCGAGCCTCGCGCACCAGGAATGTGGAGGCCCCGGCGTCGGCGCCATCGGCATGTGCTTCACCGGCAACTTCGCGCTCAGCATGATGCTCGAGCCCGCGGTGCTGGCGCCCGTCCTGTGCCAGCCCTCACTGCCGCTCGAACATCCGGAAGCGATTCAAATCGCCCCCGAGGAAGCCGCGGCCGTGAAGGAGCGACTCGAACGTGAAGACCTGACGGTGCTCGCGTACCGCTTCGACGGCGATCGCTTCTGCACGGCGCAACGCTTCGCCGCCTACGCCGAAGCGCTGGGGCCCCGCTTCCACCCCAGGGTCCTGCCGTCGTCGGCCGCGAACCCCAGGCCCCCACCCTTCTTCGAGCGGATCGTCTGCGGTGCGCACAGCGTCGTGACCGCGCACCTCATCGACGCGGCCGGAGAGCCGACCCTCGCGGCGCGAGACGAAATCTTGTCCTTCTTCGCGCGGAGGCTTCGCCAGGAGGCGGCTGTGTGAGGACCCGGTGAGGCCCCCTGAGCCGGGCAGGCTGGTGGCGAGAGGGCCCACGGCTCGGGCGGGCCCCGTCAGCGGCCCTCGTCCTCCACATGGCCTCTATCCCGCATATACGATGGAATTGCATCTTGATGGGGCGCGTGCGTTCGGGCCTTCCTGGTAAGAATGCAGGAACGCTGCCAAGGGGGGCTGGTGCACACCTGGATGTATTTGTTTTTCGGGCTGCTTGTGGGAGTGGGCGTCACAGGCTCCGTCGCGTGGGCCATGACGAGGAGACTCCGTCGAGAAGAAGGCGTAAGGCTTGCTGAACGCCCAAGCAGAGGGAGCAGGGATGCGGTCGCGGAGATCCAGGCGGCGCGTTTGGATGTCCCGTCCGAAATCGTGGCCGCGCCGGAAGCGGCATCTGGGGACAGCGAGTCGGGTACAGCCATCGAGTGGTCGATAGGGCCGATGAAGCTCGGCACGGTGACCCGTCTCACCAACCTGGCAGGTACACGGCGTGAAGAAATGGTCATCAATCGGGCGCTGCGTGATGGTGTGGAGGGGCTCCTTCACGGGGCACCTGCACTGGCCTCATCGGCAGGGCAGATGCTCACGAATAACTACACGCTCCGCTTTACAGCTGAGGCCTCCAAGGGGCTGGTCGATGGCTCCTTGAAAATGATGCCCTCGAAGCTGGGGGGCATCCGAGCCAATGTCATCAATGAAAAGGGGCGAGTCGTCTCGCAGGCGAGTCTTGATGCTGTGTCGAAAGCCGGCGCGGTGACCCTGGCGGTATGGCAGGGACTCGCCATCATCACCGCGCAGAAATTCCTCGCGGACATCGACAAACGGCTTGCTTCCATTGAGCGCGGCATCTCGGACCTGAAAGAATGGCTTGAGCAGGAACGGCTCGGCGGTCTTCAGGGCAGCCTGACCTACCTCAAACAACTGGCGGAGGCCGTTCATCGCAGCGACCTCACCGAGGCTGACATCTTCGCCTTCGCCGGTCAGATTGAGTCCATCGAGCGCGAGGCCCAGCAGACCATGGCGTCCTTGGAGCCCCCCCTCGACCAGTACTTTGTCGAGGCCCAGAGGATGAACCTTACCGGGAGGGGCCTCAAGGAGCATTCGGCTGCGGCTCAGGGACAGGCGCTGGTTTTCGAGCGCCGCGCCAAGGAGTTCCATCTCGCTGCGTTTGTGCGAGGCGCCGCGATCCAAGTGCGTTCCGCGCTCCCGCTCACGCAAGAAGTCGCACGGCTTCGACTTGACGGACTCGGCGCGGACCTCCAGCGGCAAGCCGAACGGCAGCAGGACTTCCTCCAATTGCTCAGCCGCCGTGTGCCTGAGTTGCAAGGGGCATGGTCCTGGGACTCCACCGATGCAGAGCACCAGCAAGCGCTGCGCGGCTTGCTGAATCAGGTGGAGCGCAATCTTTCCGAGAGCACCAGCTTGGTGAACGAGGCCGTCAGGACCTTGAAGGAGCGATTCGGTGAAGAACTCAAGCAAGGCAGCGAGCCGCTCGAGCTCGTCGCAACGCTTGATGGAACAGGAGCCCTGGTTCGCTTGGAGAGGGTGTTCCAGGAAGACTAGACGACCCAACCTCGTTCCCGTTCTCGCGTGGATCTGGATGGACTTCGAGGTATGGAAACATGAAGGCTACGACCTGATTGTTGCTGGCTCCATCGACCCATCCGCAAAGCCGGATGTACTCATCAAGTTCAGAAATGTTTCGCCCTCTCACTGCCGATTGAATGGAGAACGGATACTACCCAGAGGGCTTTTGGCATGCGGTACGCTGCACAGGCTTCAACTCATGCGGGGGGAACGCACCATGGCGGAGACCGGACTTGTCGCGAAGCTCTCCATCCGTCTGCGTGGCTTCGTGCTGCCAGACACGGACTCGCAGTTCGAGGGCTACGTCGAGCCCGGCACCTACTTCGTGCTCGAGCACAGGAAGGGATACCCGACGCCAGACATGGATTACGCGCGACTGGAGGTGCCAACGCTGGGCGCGCTCGACACATGGATTTGTACGCGCTGGAAGTCGCAGTCCTACGCGGTGATCCTCCCCGAGACCAAGCCCCCGCCGGTCATCCGGCAGAACTTCGACAATGATCCCCTCGCGGTGCCCGAGGAGAAGCTCGTCGAGCTCCTGAATGACTTCACCGCCTATCGTTACGACCTGGACCACGCGTTTTACCCGTGGCCGCTCCCCGGCATCCGCGTCGCGCTGGCGCCTCCGCAGAAGAACAATTGCTGCACCTTCGTGGAGGCATTGACCGTGAAGGCCTTCTCGGACGTGCACGGCGCGGCGTTCAACTGGGACGCGCGCAGGCACCGGCAGATGATGATCGCCTCCACGGAGGACCTCTTCTCCCCGGTGACCGCCGCCATCGAGAGCGGCATGGCCCTGCTCGCTCCGTCCGAGGCCTCGCCTCCCCACCCGTGGACGCTCATCCAGGGCTGGCGCAAGCAGTGGGACTCCGGCCACACCTTCCTCGTCGTGGACCACCACGTGGAGACGGACAAGGTGTTGGTGCTGGAATCCAATGCCTATGAAGGGCTCAACGGGGTCGGCTTCCGCAACCTCGGCAACCTGCGGGACCTGGGCGTCGACCTGCTTGGCGACAAGCCGCTCGGGGACTGGTGGAAGCAAAGCGACGTGTGGACGTGGCGGCGCATCTGCTCCACCTACTTGTCCCGGAAGCAGGCGTGGCTGAAGGTGAAGGACCGCAAGCTGTCAGGGATTTGAGTCCTCCGGCAGCGGAGTCGACGCCCCCTGCCTCATCACCCCTCGACGATGAACGTGGTGGAGTCCACTCCGGTGTTGCCCGTGACGGGGTCGTACGCAGTCACCGTGACTTCGTATGCGCCCTGCTGCTGCACGGAGAGTTCTGCCTCGAAGGTGCTGGTCTTCCCGGCGTACTTCAGGGGGACCTGGGTGAGCGGCTTTCCATTGTGCTTCACCGTGGCCTGCAACTCATACCGATTGGAGTCCCAGAGCCCCTGGGGCTCCGTCGGGCAGCCACACATGAGGGTGAGGTTGGCGCGAAGAGGCAGGGTGAGCTTCTTGTCTTTCGCGAGCTTGACGAACTCGTGAGCGGACGGCGTCAGCACATCCACCACGAAGCCAGGCAGCTCCAGGATGAGACCATCGCCCTCGATGTGCTTGCCGGGCAGGAGCCACAGTTGGGTCGTGCTGGTCGCGAGCGCCTGCCGCTGCGCAAGAGGCCCGGACACCTCCACCGTCACCAGCCGCGGCTCGGCGATATCCAGGGTGGCCGTGAACTTCGCGGAGGCCTCATCCGCGAGCGGTGCGCCCCGCACCTGGGGCTGCTTCATCAGCGTCTGCGTGTTGCCTGTCGAGCCGGCGGTGACGCCGCTGGCCAGCATCTGGCCGGTCTGCCCATCCCGGAGCACCACGCGGACGCCCCCCATGGACGTCCCGATGAACTTGCCGTCCCGGGCGCGAGCCCTCACGACCAGCCGCGTCTCCGCGGCAAGGGCTGTCGTGGAGAACAACACCAGGACCCAGGGGATGAGGCTTCGCATGACTCGCTCCGTATCGGAAGGGAAGGTCTGAAGCGAAGCCACCTACCACGGCTTGCTCCCCGCGAATGCGCGCACTGCTAGGATGTCGCGCCATGAGTCAGAAAGCTGCTTCGAAGTCGGGTGGGGCCAGGATCCTCCTCATGCTTGGCTGCGTGGTTCTGGCGATGGGTGGCGGCGTCTTCGCGGCGGTGAAGCTGCTCGGCAGCGGCGCGGGCAAGACCGACGTCGGAAACCGGAAGGCGCTCGCTTCGGTGCAGGCCCAACTGCGCACGGTCGATGCGTGCCTCATCGAGTACAACCAGTGGACCCGGTCCCATCACCGGCAGATGCACCGGCGAAACGTCTTCATCACGTCTTGCGATGCGAAGGGCCTCGTTCCCAGGAGCGCGAAGGTGGTGCTCCCCGAGCAGTGGTCGCATGACGCACTCTCGTTCAAGGCGGAACGCTCATCGGTGAAGGACGAATGGTCCATCCTGGTGGATACGGAAGCGGTGCCCTTCCCGGTCCTGGTCGCGGGGCTGGAAGAGCTCGCGCCCATCGTCGCGCGTGATGCCTCCGAGGCCCTGGAGAAGAGCCGGGCCGCTGAAGCGGAGGGCAATGCGAAGTATGAGCAGCAGCAGCGCCAGCAGGAGCGGCAGCGGCGGCAGAACCAGGAGAGCTACCCCTCGCGGTGACGCGGACACAACCGACAACTGGCTCCTGCAACCGCAGACAGCCCCTTGGGTCGGTCAAGCAGTCATCAGCGCGGAGGTGATGTGCCCATGCGTGCGTTCGCAAGTGCATACATCCCGCTGAATCCGCCGTGACCGGTTTGCCCATGGCGTGGGGACTTCCGGTAGACAGCCCCCATGCCTCCACCGACCGACAGGCGCATCCATCCCATGACGGGGCTGGAGCGCATGCCCCGGACACGCGGCGCCGGCCCCGAGCGCACGGGCTTCATCCAGTCGCTCCGGGACCTGTCGGTGACTGGCTCCTCGCCCGAGGTGACACTCACCTACTTCCCGCCCCTCGAAGCACCTCCGCTCCGCGACAGGCCCCACCTGGACATCGGGCTCCGGCTGGGGCGCCACCTGCGCGAGCCCATGCACGGGCGACTGCCCTACTTCTACGAGCTCCACGGCAACAGCGAGCCCGGTCCAACGCCAGACGAGGACCTGGTGCTGTATCTGGATCGGGAAGTCGAGGTGGTCCTTCCCCCCAATGCACGGCGACTCACGGCCTACGACAACGTCATCCTCCTGGGCCATGACTGGGAGGTCCCCTTCTCCATTCCGCGCATCACCCCCCAGGCGATCCTCCGGCTCCACCTCCACCGCTTTCAGCTCGAGGCCCAGGTTCCCCAGTCGGCCACCGATGCCTTCGGGCTCCAGGCCCTGCCGCGACAATGGCGTCAGGGAGTGCCATCCCAGGCAGCGGACGTGCTGCCCGTCGAGGTGACAGCGACCGAACGGTGGCTGCCCACCGGCGTCCAGCTCGTGTTCTCCACCGCGACCACGTCGATGTCCGACGGGCGGCCCCTGCTCCCGCTCACGGTCACGCACCTCGCGACGCTCACGGTCACGGCATGGAACCCGGAGTACCCGGCGGGCTGGTGCTACCAGGTGTCGGAAGAGCCGGACGCCCGCCGCCGCATGCGCGTGGAGCTCGTCGTGTCGCCACGGAATGTCCGGGTCCGGCTGGAAATCAACGCCCTCCTGGGCGGGCTCGCGGGCAACCTGGGCGACAGCGTCCAGCAGGCGGTCCTCCTGTCCTGGCTGGAGCGCTTCGTCGACTTCCGGATGGGCAGCGCGGGACGCACCTCCGAGGTGCCCCGTCCCGGTGCGCGGCACCGGCTCTCCGTGGAGTCGGTCTCCAGCGGGGCGCTTCCTTTCGGGCTCGAGGTCTCGCACCTCCGGGATGAGCGCGTGGAGCAGTTGCTGGACACCGCCGAGTTGCTGCTGGGATTCGTTCCCATCGCCGGGGACTTGATGGACCTGGGGGCGTTCGTGAAGGTCCTGCTCACCGGCGAGGACCTCCAGGGCCGGGAGGTGTCCCCGGATCAAATGGTCCTCTTCGCGCTCGCCCTGCTGCCCTCCGTTCCCTCCGCCGCGAGGCACCTCCAGGCGCATGCGGAGGCGGCTCGCGCAACGCTCCGCGAGGCCCACCTCACCCCCGCGAGCCTCCTGGAACGGCTGGAGGCCACCCGTCCCCGTCTCGCGAGCGCCCTGCGCGCGGGAAGCGGTGAGCAGGCACGGCGGGCGCTGTTGGAGAGCCGGCAGGCGCACCACGTCATCGACCACGGACAGCTCCGGGACGTGCTGCTGCTGGAGAGGAGGACCCCATGAGCGCCGAGAGCCTGGGCCGCAGGCTTGTGCGTGCCCTCATCCAGGAGCCCTCGGCCCGGTCCTCGTTGTTCGCCGGGCACTCCCGGACCTTGCGGCAGATCGAGCGAGGAGCGGACGTGTATGAAGTCATCGCCCAGACGCCAGCCCTCCGCCGCCTGGTGGAACGGCGCTTCGGTGAGCTGACTGTCGAGGAGATTCTTGCCGCGGACCTGCGGTGGCAGGTGGACGCACGGCAGGCGGAGGCCTACCTCGAGCTCCTGATGGACGGCGCGCTGCTCGGAACGCACGAAGCGCTCGTCGCGGCGAAACGGGGAGGCCCCCTGGGGCGCATCCTCGAAAGCGACCACCTCATCGAGCAGCGGCTGCACCGCATGATTCGCGATGGTCCGGCGGGCCATACCGTGCGCAGCCCGGAGTACGCGCTGCCGTCCGGCGACGCGCAGCGCGCGCTGGAGCGCGACTGGGGGGCGGAGCACCTCGCCGAAACCCGGTTGATGCAGGACGCCCTCGCGATCCTCGTGCCGGCGAACGAGGTGGTCCACTACCGCATGACCCGGAAGCTCCGCGAACTCACGCGTGGAGCCTCACATCCTGGCCTCCCGGACCTCGCGAGCCTCCCGTCCGTCGCCCCCTGGTACTACATCCATCAGGGCGTCGGTTCGAAGACGGCGCGAATGCGCGAGCTGCTGCCGTGGCGCCTGGAGGGGGCGTATTCGTATCAAGAGATGCTCGACGCCACCCGCTGGGTGCTCTGCCACGAGTTCAACCTGTCGCCCGTCCTGGAACAGGCCATCCGCGAGGACATGGTCGAATCCATCGTCTACGCCATCCGGCATGACGACGAAGCCGCGGAGATCCTCCTGCCGTCGCTGCCGGGCCCCCGCATCCGCTCCCCGGACTCGGATCGCCTCGAAGGAGCGGTGCGCGACGCCCTGCACCTGACGCCGCTGGACGCGAGCCGGTTCGACCGGGCCCGCTGGAACTACCTTCCCCCCATCGTTGGACCGGTGGAGCAGGCCGCGGAAGCAGAGTTCGAACTCAGACGCCTCCTGGAGGGGGAAGCGCCCCATCCCAGTGAGGGAGGCTTGCGTCCTCGCGAAGGCTGACCAGCGAGGTGGGAACCCGAACCTCCCAGGGCTCGCCGACCGGCACCGGACGGCCGTAGTCCCGGTCGGTGGCCGCGCGCAGCTCCTCGGAGATGGCCAGGAAGTCATCGTCCCCCATCACCACCACCCCATCCCCGCCAAACACCCGCCCCGTGCGCTTGAAGTGTTCGAGCGCGGCGGCGAAGCCTTCTCGCACCGGCACCACGACGCGCGCGCCACCGGCCCGCAGGAACTCCGTGAAGGCGGGGTCGGCCCCCAGCGGCATGCGCACCCGTTCCTCCCACGTGGACTTGCGCCCCCAGAAGTACGGATAGGCGACGTACTGCAGGTTCTCCCATTCGAAGGCCTGCTCGAAGAAGCGGACATAGGGCCCCTGCTCCGCCGCGCTCGCCAGTGCGACCTGGGGACGCATCGCTCCGTCCGTCTCCACTGCGCCAAACGCATCGAAGTGCTGCGCGGTGGCGATGCTGATGCATGCCTTCTTGAGCTCATCCATGAGCAGCCGGTGCGCCTCCTCCGCACCGCGCTCGGGGAGCTTCACGCCCCGGGCCACGGAGCGGGCCGCCAGCGCGTCCTCGTAGGCCTGGACCTGACGTTCATGGGCGGTCCGGATGGCGGAATAGGTCCTGAGCCGCCAGGCCTCGTGTGCGCGCGCGGTCGGCCGGCAGAACACATGCACGGTCACCAGGACGTTGCGCGGAGCGATGCCGATGGCGCCGACCTTCAACGCGCCTGGATATGCGACTCCATCCTCGGTGCCGAGCAGGCACTCCTGGACCCCGGAGCTCTCCGTGAAATCGAAGATGTGGGGCCCGACGGTGCAGAAGAACTGCCCGCCGTGATGCAGGGCCACCACCTTGCAGGCCACGGCCTCCCACCCCTCCCCCACCTGGATCTCCGCCTGCTGGGCGAGCCCCGCGGGGCGGTTCTCCTCGTTGAGGTCCTCGTGGGTGAAGGAGCACGTCCTGATGACCCAGTCGGGCGGGGGCGGCTCCACGTCCGCGGTAGCGCCATGGTCGGCCGCGTGGCGTTGATACGTCACGTCGGCGATGTCATCCGGGCGGAGCGTGAAGACG
The DNA here is from genome assembly GCF_009909105.1 of Corallococcus exiguus. NCBI lineage: Bacteria > Pseudomonadati > Myxococcota > Myxococcia > Myxococcales > Myxococcaceae > Corallococcus > Corallococcus exiguus. Next base: position 30,444 of record NZ_JAAAPK010000020.1, on the reverse strand, counting down.
TCCGGCTCCTTCAGGCCCGAGACCGCCGCCAGGTCCTCCTTCAAGGCGCGCAGCAGGTAGGCCCCGGGCTCTGGCACGTCAAACTCATACATCTCCCGGAGGCCGTAGTTGAAGGTCCGGGCTTCGTAGCGCTTGGTCACGAACTGATACATGCCCCGGCGCGGCGTTGCCTCCGGGTTGGTGAGGGTATGGCTGTTGCGCTCCTCCACCTCCTCGGTGGTCCGCGTGCTGCGCAGGGTCCGGACCTTCTCCTCCAACCGCGACACGCTCTTCTGGACGACCTCCCGCCCGACCTGGGAGGCGGTCTTCCTGGAGCGCTCACTGGAGGATTCGTAGCCCGCCTCCGCGTTCGCCTCGACCTCGACGACAGGCCCGTAGCTGGCCTTGACCCGCAGCCCGCCGCGCACGGAGAACTCCTCCCGCACGGTCTCCGCGACCTCGGAGGAGAGCTCGAACCGGTCGGTGGCCCCAAACTCCTTCTCCTCGGCCTCGCTGCGTTCCTTCTCCTCCGAATAGAACTCCTCGACCGTCCGGCGCCGCCGGTGTTCACGAACCCGGGCCTCCCCGGGCATGACGTTCTCGATATGGGCGAGGTCCGCCTCCACGTAGCCCCTCAGCTCCTGCCGGACGACGAGCAGCTCACCCACCCCGAGCCTGCGAAGCATTCCCACCGAGCGTGGGAGCTCAGGAGTGGTGGGAGCGGAAGGCGCGAGGAACACGCCGCCCCGCAGGACCCACCGCCCCAGCAGCTCCGGAGAGAAGCGCAGCAACTGCTGGGTCCGCGCATGACGCAGCTCCACCTGGAGCCTGGGGACGGATTCATCTTTCGGCTTGAGTCCAAGCTCCGCGAGCACGGTGGAGGTGGCCTCGCTCAACGAGGCGATGCCACGGGGAGAGAGCCGGAGACTCGCCAGGGGATCCGGCGAGCTGACGCTAATCACCTCCCCCTTCCGGGGCGGAAGCCGCGGCGCCTCCGCCACCGCGAATGACGAGGCCGGCAGGCGGGCCAGTTCCGCGAGCGCGAGCGCGATGCGTCCGACCTTCCCAGCCTCCACCGTGGGAATGGGCTCCGAGGCTGGCTCGGGTGGCGTGTCCGTCAGGACCGGTGGAGCCCCGGACGCGAGGCCCTGGGGAAAACGGAGCGGCGCGAAGAGAAGGGCTGTCACGGCGGCGTCGGGGAGCGAGGGCTCCGCTTCCAGGCGCCGGATGAGCCGCATCAGCCGCAGGCACCGCGCGAGCCTGGCGGCGTCCCCTGGGACGGGTGTCCGGGAGAGCCCATGGACGAGGAGCCAATCACAGAGCCACGCCTCCACGGAGGCCCACCCCGGACGTGCCGAATCCTTCGCGCGATCCGGATAGTGGGCATCCAGCAGCTCACGGACGGCGGGCGAGGACATGGGACGCTGCCGCAGGAGCGCGGCATCCAGAGCCTGCACCCGGGTCGCGATCATGAGGAATTCCTTCGAGTCCTGGGGAGCTCCGGCAGGCGAGTCCTGGAAGTGGCGCAGGGCGGCTTCGACCGCCTTGGCATTCCCACCGGCCTTCGCGAGCGAGGCCTGGAGCACGGTCTCCGCGGCGAGTTCGGTGGTCTCTCCACGGTGCGGCTCGGCGGCGCGGAGCACGACGAAGCGAAAGAGTTCTTCCTTCATGGGAACGGAACCTTTCCATCCGCGACCGCGTGGCCACGAACCGTCCACGAAGCTTTGGAGGCCGGCGCCGCGAATGACAAGCAGGTCCGGACACCACGAGTATCAGGCAGCGCGGAAGTATCAGCAGCCGGACCTTGTCCGGGCCTTTCAGGCAGTCCGACTCGCCATTACTTTCTCGAAATGAGCGCGTCGGCGTTCACGGCCAGCAGCGCCTTCCGTTGCTCCGGCTCCAGCCGTTCAATGGCATAGCGCAGGGTGTCCCGCTGCATCCCGGAGATGTTCTCCTGGATGAACGCCACCACCGCCTCCCGGTGGTGGTCCGCCGCGACCTTCAGCAGCCACCCCACGCTCTTCTGCACATACGGCTCTGGATCCAATAGCAACCGGTGTGCATTTCCGAAAATCACTTCGAGGGGCAGCATGTACCTGGAGGATCGAATCCTGCGGCTCACGAACTTCACGAGCGCGACGTTCGCCGCCCTCCGACACCAGGGGGAGCGGGAGCTGGTCCAGTGCTGGATTCGGGTGAGCGCGGGCGTCCGGGTGAGGAAAAACGGGTAGAGCACGGTCAGACACAGGTCGTCGCACTGGGCCCAATTCCAGACGGAGTGCTCCAACCAGTATCGGAAGCGGTCCAGCAGTGCCTCGTCGAACGAGCGCCCGACCACCTTGCGAACCACGGCGAACCCCAGGAGCACCTCTTCGTGGTGGGTCGCCTGGGCGAGCAGCGCCTCGGTCACCGCCAGGCGGTCCTCGGGCGACAGGCCCCTCTCCTGGATGAGCGCATCGGCGATGCGCCGCACCTCCGCGTTGCGTACCCCAAGGGCCCGGATGTCCGTGGGGAAGTAGCGGCGCGTCGCCTCGGCGAGGCGAGGGTCACTCCGCGCCTTCAGGGTGCGTCGAAGCTCTTCGGTCACGGCATGGGTCGCGCTCATCGGCCGCCACTCCAGGCCGCGGGGTGTTGAAGGTCAAGCCGCCAGGGCCAGGCCCCTGCCGCGTCCCGCATGGGAAGGCGGCTGGGCTGGGCTGGCGTGTGTCCGCTGGAGATGAATGGCTTCTGCGCCTCCGGAGTGCGGCGCATGGGCTCCCCGTCAGCGTCCCTCACTTCCCGCTCTGCTCCCGCCCGCTACGCCCAAGAAGGCTCCTGCCCTTCCCATGCTCTCGTCGAAGCCAGTGAGCGAGGCGCGCGGAGGGCATCGTCAGCTCGGCGCGTAGCCCCGAGGCGACAACTTTCCTGACATAGGGGGCTGACGTGCCCTCCCGCGACCACTTCCCATCACTCTTCCGGTCCGAAACGAGGCCGGTCCCCCGCGCGGCTACTCGTCAGTGGAGCGCGATAGCCCGTCCGCCGTCAGTTGCCGCGGTAGGTGGTGTTGAGGATGCCGATGCCCGCGCCTTCCACGTACAGGCTGACGGACGTGCCCTGGGTGGCGGCCTGGGTGGCGCGCTCGAACAGGCCCAGGCGCTCGGCCTCGCTGTACTGGTAGCCGGCGGACGAGGCGCCCGAGCCCAGGTAGTAGTAGTTGCCGACGAAGCTCCCTGTGCAGTTCGCCCCGGTGTTCACCTGCACGACCACGTAGCCCTGGCCGTAGGTGACGTTGGGTTGCCGGGTGTACGTCGCCGCGCAGACGTAACCATTCACGGTGATGGGGGCCGCCAGGGCCGTGCTGGCAAATCCGACCGACATCATCACCGCCGAAACAACGATGAACGCTCGCTTCATTGTGCTGTCCCCTTATGCCGTTGGCTGAGGCCTCCGCGCCCGGGATGGGCGTGGGGCTCCGGAAAGCGTTTCCGCATTTCCGCTCGAAGTAACGTGCGGGACGGTTTTTCCTCCTCACCTCTATTTCGCGTTCGAGGGTGCGTACCGCACCGGATTGTGGAGACACCTGGTGGGTCGTCATCAGGCCGCCAGCTTCGACATTTGAGCGCATCGTCCACACGAAGTGCGGGAGAGCCACGGACGAGGGGGACGCTCACGAGAAGCAGCACCGCGCTGCCGCTTGAGGGCGAAAGCGCGGAACGCTCTGCGGAACCGGGGCAACTTCAGTCAGCAAGCTCACCGGGTCCGTGGACGTGCGCCACCCGCAGTGCCTCACCCGCCACCGCCAGACGGCGCGGTAGCGGGCGGGCCCGCCCGGGACTCCGCGGGCTACGGCGTGGTGAACGCGGCGCTGAACGTGGACGCGCTGGAGCCGGGCAGCCGCTCCATGCTGATGGAGGGCGCACGCCAGGGCTCGAAGCCCGGCGAGCCATCCGCCGTCACACGCAGGAAGTACGTGGAGGCGGGCTCCAGCGCGTTGGGAGGCAGGCGCAGGTACGTCCTGTCGCCGGGCACGTAGAAGCGCTTCGCGGGCGGCGTGACGAAGCTGTCGGTGAGCTGGGTGAGCGTCACGCTGTAGGCCCGGGGCGTGCCCAGGACCGGCTGCTGCCAGCTCACCACCGGCTGGGTGGTGCCCACCGACCGCGACACGTAGGCATCCAGACCGTCGATGCGCACCTCCCGCGGCGGTGAGATCTTCGGCACGATGGGACCCGCGATGAAGTGCTCCAACCGGTCGACGACGGTGATGGAGCCAGTGGGGTAGTGCCCCCTGGCCCCCACGACGACCGGGGCCCCCGCGCGGAACGTATAGGTCGCGTACCCCAGCACGCCCCACGAGGCGGGATAGGGATTGCCGAAGGCCATCCGGCGCGTGATGACGCCGTTCTCACCGCGCGGCAGGGTCAGATTGAGCAACTCTCCCTGGTAGCCCACCCAGCCATCCTCCAGGCCGTGCGGCACGGGCAGCACCTGGAAGATGGGCAGGCTGAGCGTCGAGTCCGGGTTCACGTCCGCGCGCCAGCGGGTGAACTCGGACAGGCGCCACTCCATGGAGAACTCGCTCCGGGGCGTGGGCCGCAGGCTGCTCGTCAGCGACAGGGGCGTGGTGCCATCCGGCGTGAACGCGAAGGACGGCAGGTGCTGGCTGCTCGTCACCGTGGTGTAGGCCATGGGCGCGCCGCTCGGCAGGGTCCCGGACGGCACGGCATTGAGCTGGTTGACGTACACCCGGTCGCCCTTCGCCGGGTCCAGGACGGGCAGCGGGTAGCCGGTGAAGCCTGTCAGGAAGGCGTCCGGGTCTTGATGGGACGTGGTGCCGGCCGAGGGCCACGCCGTGAAGTCGAGCGACGCGGCCAGGTCCACGTCGCCGCTGACCACCTGGAAGAACGTGCCCGGCGAGCTGATGGACTCGTAGTCCTGCCAGGGATCCATCTGGGACAGGTCCGCCGTCACGGGCGTGTAGGTGACCGGCGAATAGACGGCGTCCGGACGCCCCACGCGGTTGACGCCCAGGTCGAAGCGCCGCTCCCGGGTCAGGTAGTAGAGGTGGTTGGAGCGGACGAAGAACTCCCCGTCCGGGATGTTCTCGAAGCGCATGCCGCCCGGAACGGGCGTGCCCGAGCGCCGGTCGAAGCCCACCCCGCTCGGGTCGGGCACGAGGAGCTCCAGGTCGCGGGTGGACAGGTCCTGGGGAACCACCGTCACGCCGGTGCTCGCATGGAAGCGGGAGTCGGCCGTCACCAGCACGGAGGTGTCGGGTACGCCCGCGTCCGGCTCCACCGGCCCCGCGTCGGGTTCGCCACAGCCCGGCAGCAGGTCCCCGTCGCTGACCGTCGCGGTGCCTTCGCGGGGGTCGCTCCACACGACGTCCGGCCCCTTCACCTCATCCGAGGGAGGCCCTGCTTCCGCGCAGCCCAGCCAGGCCGCGCAGGAGGGAACGAGCAACAACGACAGACGGCGCAATGACATGACGGTCCCGGGGGTATGCAATGGATTGACGGCCGGGCCTCAGCCCAGACCCGGCCCCCCCTATACGCAGTGGGCGTTTTTCCCTGGCTCATTGAATTTCCCGGGATTTTCCAGCAGCTCCCTGCGCGCTGACCGCGTCCGGATGGACCGCGCCGCGGTGGACGGTGAACGCGGAGAGGAGCCAATCTGGCGTGTGTCTGCTGGAGGTGTATGGCCTCTGCGCCGGCCCGGAGTGCGGCTCATGGGCACCCGTCAGCGTCCCTCACGTCCCACGCTGCTCCCGCCCGCTACGCCCAAGAGGGCTCCTGTCCTTCCCATGCTCCGCGAGTGCTACCCGGAGCGGCGTCCTCGCGAGGACGGCGCCGCTCCGGTGACTCCGAGGGGGCTACGGCGCGAGGGCGTTCGCGTCGAACGTCTTGCCCAGGAATACCTGGGTGCCCTGCGGGCTGCTTCCCACCAGGTCGACCTTCCCGTCGTGGTCCACGTCTCCGATGAAGCGTGGGAAGGCGGCCTGCCAGCTTCCGCCGGTGACGGTGAAGTTCTTCAGGACCCGCTGCGCCGGGAGGAACGTCGTGCCGGTGGAGAACGAGACCCAGACGTAGTCATGGCCGAATCCGATGATGTCCGCGCGGCCATCCGCGTTGAGGTCGCCCAGGTACCGCGGGTAATCCGCCGTGGCCCAGCTTCCCACGCTGGGGTCCGCTCCGTAGTCGGCGACCCAGAGGGCCGGCGGCGCGAAGGAGGCGGTGGTCGCGGTGGAGGTGGACAGCGCCACGATGACGCCCCACTCCGAGAAGCCCACGATGTCCGCCTTGCCGTCGCCATTCACGTCGGCGACCCGGCGGGGGTGGCGCACTCCGTCCCAGCCGCCCTGCGCGACGGAGCTGCCGAAGGCGGCCAGGGCCACCACGGGGGCCGCGAACTGCGTGCTCGCGGTGCACAGGGCTCCCGTGCACTGCGACAGCGAGACCACGGTGCCGCTGTCGTTGAAGCCGATGATGTCGTCGGTGCCGTCGCCATTGACGTCCGCGAGCATGCGCGGCGCGGCCAGGGCGCTCGGCCAGTTCGGGCTGGCGTGGTGGAAGCCGACGAAGCTGAAGGCGCCCGGCGTGAAGCTGGAGCCCGTGGAGTAGGAGAGCGAGACGCCGTTCTCGCCGAAGCCGACGATGTCGGCCCGGCCGTCTCCGTTGACGTCGCCGACGGAGCGGGGGTGCAGGGTGCCGCTCCAGCCCGCGCTGGTTCCGAAGTCCGCCAGCCAGACCTGGGCCACCTGGAAGGTCCGCTGCAAGGCGTTCGCCGCGGCCACGCGCACGCCGTTGCCGTGGAAGTAGATGAGCTCGTCGGCTCCGTCCCCATCCACGTCCGCCAACTGGCGCAGGATCTCCCCGGGGGTCTCACCCTGGGTCCCGAACTGATCGGTCCAGCGCCTCGGGCCATACACGCTGGCCACGCCCACCTTGTCGAACGCGCTCAGGTCCTCGGACATATTGTTGTTGCAGGCGTTCATGGACTGCATGAGCGAGTGGCGGTCGTAGCGGGTGTACGCCTGACCGAGGTTCACATTCGCGCTGCACGGGAGCTGGGCGTCGTCGCGGTGCTGCTCGTGGTTGAAGCCCATCACGTGCCCGAGCTCGTGGGAGGCGAGATATTGCAGGCGGCTGAGCCGGCCCGAGAAGTTGGTCCCGGGCAGGTCGATGTAGCCCGATCTGCCCTGCGATGGCAGGCGAAAGGCCCCCGCCATCCCCACGTTCACAATGCCTCCTCCGCTATCCGTGGGCGCGCTCGGTATCAGCTCGAGGCGGACGTACTTCGCGGTGCCCGTGGTGGGGCACCCCTCGGTCCAGGTGAATTGGACCTGGGATTCGAACTCCCAGGTGCGCGCGAGGGACTCCTTCATGAGCTGCTTGTCCACGTCGTAACCGGGGGTCAGCCAGCAGACCGGGATGACCGGGTTCGTGAGCGACCAGAGCTGGACTGCGTTCTCGGAATAGAGCGCATCCGACTTCACGGAGAGGTCCGGCTCCCGCGCGGGCTCCTGGACCTCTCCACCACATCCATTGATGACAACTCCAGACACCGCGAGCCACAGGGCACGTCGAAGAAACGGCACGAAGGTTCTCCCCAAGGGGTTGGAATGGAAGACGGCACCCCTTTCGAGTGGGGCGGGAGTCTACCGTCCGGGCCTGGAAGCGCTCCAAATGACGGACGTGCTGCTTGCCAATCCGCGCGGCGGTCGCTCGCGCGGGTCTGGGGGGACTTCAGGGGGCCGGGTGTCAGGCCAGCCAGGTCTCCACATCCTTCAGTTGCGGCTGCGAGTCCGCGAGGAGGAAGCATGACGGAGACACTGGAAGTCGTCCCACGGGAGCGCGAGGAAGGCGCGGCGGTCCTCCTGCGTTCCTGGCAGCTGACGAGGGCGCTGCTGCAGGAGCTGTCCCCCAGGGACCTGCGCACGGGGCGCTGGTTCACCCAGCTGCTGTCCATCTACCTGCGGCACTACGACACGCACCGGCTGCACGCGGTCGCCGCGGCGAAGGGGACGGGCGCTGACACCACCGAAACCCTCATCCGGCAGGCCTGCGAGGCGGCCTTCCTCACCGGCGCGGGGAGTGGCTCGGTCACCACCGGCATCACCGCGGCCTCGGCGGACGCGGGCGTCGCCGGGTTGATGGTGGCCCTTCCCGCATCGGGGATTGTCGTCACGGCGGAGATGATCGTGCGGGCCCTCATCCACCTGCGGCTGGCGTGCGACCTGGCCAGCGCCTTCCTCATCCGCTTCGACCCGGAGGACCCCGCGGATTTCTCGCGACTCTACGCCCTCCTCCGTGGCGGGCAGCACGACGAGGAAGACGACCCGCTCGGCCTGGAGCGCGTGGAGCACCTGTCGCAAGCGAAGGCGACCGACCTGGGCGAGGACCTGGGGGCGAAGCTGCTGGGTGACAGCGTGGCGCGCAACATCGTGCCCTTCCTGAACGTGGTGACGTCCTCCGTGGACAACTGGCGGCGCACCCGGCGGCTGGGCGACTCCATGCTGCGCTACGTGCGGCTGCGCCGCGCGCTGGAGGACGCCGACGCGGCCCTGCGCGAGGTGGCGCCGCGGAACGAGAGCCTGCTGCTGGAGAGTGCGTGGTTCCTCTTCGTCTCCGACGGCCGCCTCCGCGAGGAGGAGTCCGCCGTGCTCACCCACGAGCTCTCCCGGCTCACCCCGGCGCGGCGCCGGGAGACGCTGGTGCGCTTCGTGGACGATGAGTCCGAGTGGCTCCAACGCCTGCGCTCGGCACCGGCCAGCGCGCGTGAAGTCCTCCAGGAGTCCTTGAACGCGCTCGCCGCCGCGGACCTCGCCGTGACCGAACCCGAGCGGGCCCTGCTTCAAAAGGCCGCGCAGGCCCTCCACACCTCCCTGGACAGAGGGCACCTGGAAACGCTGGTGCGGCGCTACCGAGAGGAGGGCGTGGCCCACGCGCCCAAGGCCCCGGCCGCCGTGCCACGCGCATACCCGGCGGCGAGGGAACAGGAGACGCCGGCGCGCATCCACTGAGGTCCCCTCCCCGCCCCTCCAGGCCTTGAAGAAGGAGCTCTGTCGTTTCAGGAGTTCCGCCGGACCTGCACGGTGATCGCGCGGCGCCCGAGCCGCCACGTTGTGGCTGGAGGCATCCAGGACATCACCCGGTAGGCCCTCGCCTGGCGTTGCGGTCGGAGGTAGTTTGCGGGAGGGCTGGTTGCACCCGAGTTTGCCGGCTCGGGGATGGCCTCGAAGAGCCAGGAGTGGTGCCTCTAGCGCTCCTGGCCCTTCGCTTCCGCGACCACATCCTCTGGGCGGCAGAGCGCGACGGAAGCCATCAGCCAGGGAGGTCGGTAGAACCGACACCCTCGGAGCTCGTGCCCGCGCGTGCGATGTCCGCGCCGTGCCCACCCACGACAAAAGGGGGCGGCAAAGAAAAAGCCTGGCAACCCGTACTGGATTGCCAGGCTCTTTCACTGTGGAGGCGGAGGGAATCGACCCCTCCGACCTGGGCTTGGAGAATCGCGCGCTTCCCTTCACGTGCCCTCTGGAAAGGGCGCCAGCAGCAGCGCCAGAGCGCTGGACGACGCCAAGCAGCGTAACAACGTAACGCCCGTCTCCCCTGGCACCCCTGAGGTCGCCGCCTACCGCGAGAAGGTGCCGCCGCTCGACGGGCTGCCCGCGCTCATCGCGTAGAGGCGGCGTGCTCCGGGGCCGGCCTTCATGCGCGGCTCCGGCTCCCTCCTGAGAAGGATTGAAGCACAAGAAAAACGAGACTAGACAGCCATGCATGCACAGTCGGAACACCCGATTCCTGGGCATGCTCGTGGCGGCGCTCGCGCTGGTGGGGGCGGGCTGTGGTGGCGGTGCCCATGCGCGGGCGAGCAACACCGAGCCCAGCGCCACTGCGGTGTACCTGGCCCAGGCGCAGTGCGGCCCCCAGGACTCCACGGTGAGCTGCTGCGTGAAGACGCACCCGGGCAACCCCGCGCGCTGCGGGGCCACGGACTTCGAGGCAGAGGAAATCCTCTTCGGCGCCAGGGTCGCCAAGGAGCTGGCCCGCGAGGACCTGCCGGAGTGGAAGCGCTACTGCATGAACGAGTACGAGAAGTGCCAGAATCAGGACTGGATAGGCTCTTGCTACGACTGCTTCCGCCTCTGTGAGGGCCAGCAGGGGGAATGGCCGCACGACAGATGCTTCCGGCAACGGAAGGGGCGGTAGCGGCATGGGGCAGGACATCAACTGGGACGAGGTGCGTGCACTCGCCGCGCGCGTCGAGGCTGGCGAAGCACTCGCGCTCACCGCAGACGTGCGCGAGTTGCTGCTGCGTACTGCGCGCGAGGTGGCCATCCCTGAGCCGGATGCACAGGCCGCCGTCCAGGACGCGGCTACTGCGACCGCGCTTCTGCGCGAGGCTCGCTCGCGGATCCGCGAGGGATCCATGCGATTGGCGCGCACAAGGATGCTGGCTGGAGACCTCGCGAAGGCGGGCGATAAAGCCGGGGCCCGGAAGCTGCTGGAGGACCTGCTCGCCGTGGAGGTGGTGCCTCTCTACCGGGAGCAGGCGGAGCTGGAGTTGGAGGACCTGGACTGACTGGCGCTCACGCGCACCGCGGGCACAGCACCAGCCACTTCTTCTGGAAGCTGGTCCCGCGAGTCGTCTCCTTCAGCACGAGCGAGCCCTCGCGCAGGGCCACCAGGGCGCCTCACCGGCAGAGCCCAGCGCGGAGGTTGGGGCGCCTGCCCTGCTCGCCGCTCGCGCACACCAGGTGCCGCGTGCCGGTGGGCGAAGAAGACTCCCATCTCCTGCTGCTCGTCCTTCCGGAGGTCGGACACGGCCTGAACGATGACCGACCGCTCCCCCGCATCCAGGACGCGGATCCACGACTCGTCGAAGGTAAGGGACTTCCGCTGAATCGGAGAGGGGAACAGGAACAGCGTCGGTGTGTCCTGGGCGATGTGGACCACGGGCAGAGGTTCACCTGCGGTACTCGCGACGGCGACAGGCCGTTCCCGTCTGACGCGGCCGCCAGGTGGTGGCTCGGCGTGCGCCGCAGTTCCCCACGCGAGCGCAAGCGCGAGAGGAAGGGCCAATCTGAAGGGTTGGAGCAAGGACGCGTGACCTCCCGAATGGGAAAGCTACCATCGAGAGAGAGCGCGCAGTGGGGCTCTTTCCTAGAGGGGACACCGTCCCATGTGAGCGGCGGTGCACCTATTCACATGAGGAAGCGCCCCAGTAGCGCATGGCTCCTCCAGGGATGCGCATGCCCGAAAAGGTGGTGGGCCCAGGAAGCAATCGACCCTCTTGGCCGTCGTGTTCGACAGCCTGAGCGTGCGCGTTGTGGCTCATCGCCTCGTTCAGGGTGCCCCCCGCTCGCTGGGATGTCATGGCGGCCCAATCCGCATTCGTCCCGCCTCTGGGTCAGCCCCAAACAGTAGCCGAGGAACCATTCCGTGCATCCTGCTCGCCACCGCCCAGCAGGAGGAAACCACCCCCCCGCGAGCAGGCTCTTTGGAGCTTGGGAGGCATCGCGAACCCTAACAGCGTGGCTTGCGCCGAAGGTTGCTCGGCGGGCTCACAGTTACAAACCACCGAACTAGAGGTCGAAGGCGGTCCACGCGGAACGAGCGCAGATCGCGAAACCCTCGACGTGCTCGTGGCCAACTGGCTCCAGCGCAACAGCTACGGACAGCCCGGGCTGCAACCGAAGGCCCAGACCGTTGCGCAGCAGATCCTCGCGGTCGCGAAGTGGAACAGCTACGACCCGGTCGCCGACTTCTTCGCCGTGCTCGTATGGGAAAGACAGCGCGATGCTTGCCTCTCAGTTTTGGTTCATTGAACTCGCCGAACTAAGCACCTTCCGAAAGAGTGAAGACCAAGCCCTCAAGGCGCTCATCAGCCGCACGGAAGACACCTATCGGCCGCCCTACGGCAGAACCAATGTGAAGACGCCGCGCCGTTACGTGTTCGTCGGTACGACCAACGACGACGACTATCTTCGCGACCCGACCGGGCATCGGCGTTTCTGGCCGGTGAAGTGCACGCGCATTGACACCGACGCCCTGACCCGCGACCGGGAACAGATTTGGGCCGAAGCTGTCGTGCGCTACCACCAGGGCGAAACGTGGTGGCTCACGTCGGAACAGGCGGCGAGCGCTGAGCAGCAAGCCGCGCTTCGTGCGGAGAACTCCGGCGACGGGCGAAAGGAAGTCATCCTGCGATGGCTGCTCGAAATGCCCGTCGACAAGCGTCCGGCTGACGTGACGATTCTTCAGGTCGGCGTCGAAGCCTTCGCATTCAACTCGGCGCAGGTTGACCCGAGGATCTCGCGCGAGATTGCTTCCGCACTCAAGGCGATGCGTTTCGTGCGCGGTCAGCGGCGCATGGACGACGGAAGCCGGCCACTCGACTACTACCTGCCCGACGAGCTGAAGCACACGTCCATCAAGAAGCGCGGCGAACGGCGCCCGCAGCTAGACGTGATCGCGGGAGGTTCTATAGCCTCAGTAGAGCAGCATCCCGGCACAGGGGAACAGGTACCAAAGCAAACAGGAGTTCGGAACCCAATCCCCTGAAGAACGTTAGCCAGCGTGGAGGAAAAGCATGTCGAGAAACTCCAAGTTGAAGCGAGCAAAGCGACGCAGGCAAGCAGCCAAAGACGAGAACCGGGAGCGCTTGCAGCCAGACGCGGAGCCCGCGCCGGCGCAAGAAAAACATTTGGCGACCACTATTTCGCTGGACTCCGCAAAGTTAGGGCCGCCGGGCATTCTTCATCAGTTGCATTTAGCGGCCAGCGACTCGCCCGATTCAGAACAGGACAAGCAGCGGTTTCTCGATCCAGAAGAGCGCGATTTTCGGCTATTGGTACACCTAAGCAAGGTCCCCAACTCATCCTCTGGGGATTTCAAGATATTTCTTGAGCCATCAGAAGGTGCGTCACTCATTTACGCACCTCCTGAAGCAGTCGACCTTGCCCTTGAGACTCCATCTGGGAAGGTCAGCATGCATCTCAACTCAGCGCGAGAATGCTCAGCGCTTGAGCTTTGGTGTCGCGCCACAAACTACAACAATGTTTTTGGCCTATACAGCAAGGTAGTCGCCCCCCTGATCGACAACCTCTCATACCAAATGAACACGCCAATCCATGTTCGCGAGGTCGCAATCTGGGACCCAAAGCACAATATAGTAACTGCCTCATACGTTGCCCCATTTATTGGAGTAACGCTGAGAGGCGACCAACAAGTCTACATTGAGCTATTGCGGCCGTACTACGCCCTTTATCGAGAGGGCATGACAAACCCAAGCGTCTTCTATCAATTCCTGTGCTACTCAAAGATACTCGAAGGCATATTCAGAAAGACGCATCAAAAGATCATTAACTGGGCCAAGCAAAATGGGTTGGACGCCCCACGATTCACCGCTCGCGTGGAAGAGGATCCTGGAATACAAGGCGACGCGCGAAAGTGGATTGGAAAAGGAATCAAACAGACGTTCGACAACTACCTGGAAAAGAAGTTCCGAAACGCAATAGCTCATTTCTCAAACAACGACGAGGACCCAATCATCGTCAGCGACTACATGGCAAGCGCCACCATTTCAGGCAATCTCTTGCTCGCCCGCCAATGTGCACGCACCGCTATCGGCTGTGTCGAGCGTATGATTCATGACGCAGATGCGGCATTTGCGCTTCGCCAGAAGGGTTAGGACTGCACTACGCACGTCTTGCTGAACCACCCTCGGAAACCGCACGCATTTAGCGTGCATGCAAAGCAAGCTGATCACCGACCGCGCGGCGCTCTTCATCGGGGACACCGCGTAGCGTGTTCAACGCTTCGCGCTCGCCCAGCACAAATCGACCAGCGAATCTCAAGGGAGATCGCAACCGCGCTCAAGGCACTGCGGTTCACACGTGGTCAGCGCCGCAGCGAGAATAGAGTCCGGCCGCTCGTCTACTACCTGCCCGACGAGCTGCGGAACGCGCCCGTCGAAAGCGAGGCGAACTGCTCGCCCCCTCCCTGAACGTCGTCAAAGGCACCGCATGTCATCGTGGATGAACTACTCAATGACCACATCATGTCGTTTGGATCAAGCAAGAGGCCCCCTAGCGGGGCAGCTTCCTGCTACGCCCAGAACGCCTACCCGACCTTAAGATCGCAGCACCGGTGACATGCCGCTGCCATGCGCTCCAGACCATGGCCCACAGGCAGATAAACGAAAATACAACAAGGGCAACAAACACCTTGGCGAGACTCAACTCCAGCGCAGCCTGCATGGCCATATCAAACGCATCAAAAACACTCATTACACACTCCGACAGAAACGAGACGAGACAAATTCGGATATGTTCGCGACCCAGGCGGTTTTTCGGCTAGGGACTCACGGCGTAGGAAATGGCAACAACAGCGCGCCAAGGCCGCTATCACTTCAAACGCGAAAATTCACACTCGCATTGCGCTCAACAATCACGGCCGTCTTTGCCTGATCCGATGGAGCGACCACTACGTACAGCGAGCGCCAAGGCACAGGCTCACTCTTGGCTACTGAGAGTAGATGGCGGTCAACACCAATTGACACGACAGAACCTAACTCCTGAACCTGCTGAACAATCTCGAATGCTGTCTTCGCGTATTTACGGCGATGGACCGGCCCGCACTCCCCGGAAATATCCAGCAAATCCGTAAGAAACTCCTCCAGTTCTGCCGCCACATCCCTGACTGCCTCCAGGCTTGAGACGCACTCAAACCGCATCGCATCAATATCAAAAATCGCCTCTAGTTCATCGGCCGTGCTCACAATGGCGAGCGAGACAATATTGTACTTTTCTTTTGTCTCCTCAGTCTTCTTTGCAATGAATTCCGGCGTGACTTCATGCGGCGCGACACCAAACAATTGTGCAAGTTCCTGTCTTGGATCTGTGCGCAAGTCATCTATGGAAACCTCCAGCGCACCAGCGATTGCAAGCAGAGCTTCTTTACCCGCGCCCTCCCCCTTTTCCACGCGCTGGACCGTTCGGACGCTGATCTCCGCTGCCCCAGCGAGGATTTCCTGGCTCCAGGACTTTTGTTCCCGGAAGCGTCGGACGTTCTCTGCAATGACCGCGTTCAATGCATTGACCTCGTTCAAAGTGGCTTTCTCCTTTGCCCCTGATGCCCTGAGTTTCACCAGTGCAGGCTCGGCACACCACGACAGCAGGGCGACAGAAACCCGACAGCAGCGCGATCCGCCCCTCCGACTGCTCGGCCTGGAGCGCCTTCGGAGCGTGGCCGCGCATCTCTTGCCTGGAGCAACTATCTGAAATTACGAAGGAACCACACTTCACCACCCCGTCCATCTGTTTTTCTTACTTTGAGGCTATCGGCCTCAAGCGCACGCATGACCACATGGAGTCGCCCGCCCTTTGAGAGGCACGGTCGCGGCGAACGTCCTGGAGTGGCACACAGGCGCGCTGAACATCGATGACTGTTGGATTGCCCCGCTGAAAGGCGAGCCGCCCCACGCGCCCCAGAGTGCCCCGTCAAAGCGTGTCGGCGAAGTGGGGGGACCTGGGCTTCAGCGTGCGGGATGTGGTCCGAGCGCTGCCAGTTCCGCGCGTTCTCACCAAGTACTGGCAGTGGTCGAGGACCGTTTCGGCAAGAACTCAGGGGGCGCGCTGCACATAACGAGCCCCTGCGTTTTTCCTGGGAATTTTTCGAGCGTGGGGGACCGCCGAGCAAGGTCCCGAGTGACGGCACTTCGGAAATCGGAGCCGGGGGGGATCCCTCGACCTGTCTCAGCGAGCGAGGGAGCAATGGCGGCTCCCCGCGAAAAAACCGGCTCGTGAGCCACGGCCAAATTTTGCACCCATTTAGGGAGGGCGAGTCACCAACAACGAAGGACGACCATGTTTGAAGCCGTCGAGCATTACCGCCCCCATGTCATCGCGATGTTGAGCGACGCCGGGCCCACGGGCTTCACCGTGAAGGAGCTGCGCGCGCGCCTCAACGCGGGAGAGGAGGTCATCCGCCGCACCCTCACCCTCCTCCTGTCCACGGGCGCGGTGCGCGAGTCCTACCGCCACACGCCGGGCGCACGCGGCGCGGCGCCACGGGTCTACACCCTCGCCCGGGCTGGTGACTCGACGCTGGCTGCCACCTCAGCGACCACCCCGGAACTGGTGGTGACGAAGTGACTGACGCGGCTCGTTTCTCCCTCTCCTCTCTCTCTTCTTCTCCTAAGGAAAAGGAAGTTCCGTCACTCCGTCACGTACAGAGTGAAAACCCCGGTGACGGAGCGGTGACGGAGCCCGCCCGCGTTGAATGCTTCGTCACACCCGCCATCACGGTTGAAGCGGCATGCCGTGCTTCAAGCCCCGCGCTCGCATCCTGGGCAGTCTGCCTGACGGACTCGCGGTTCACCCCCGGCGGCCTGGAGGTCGTGACGTTCGGTTCACTGGCCGAGCTGATGGCCGCGCTCTGGGAGGTGGCCGTGGCTCCGCTCCTGCGCGAGGAGAAGGACGGCCGCGCCATCATCCCTGCCAGGCCGTGCCCACCCCGCGCTGATGGCCTCTACGAAGGCAAGGACGGGCAGCCCACGCCCACGCCCTACCGCCGCAACGCGAACTTCTCCCATGTCACCCTGGGCATCGTGGACTTCGACGGTGAGACCCAGGCCGCGCTTGAAGCGTGGCTTGCGAGCCTGCGCCGCCGTGGCCTGTGGTTCCTCGCCTACCCCACGCACTCCTACGGGCGCACGTTGAAGCCCATCCGCTATCGCGTCGTCTTCCCGTTCAGCGAACCCGTTCCCGTGGGCTCACCGGGCCGCTGGTCGGAGCGTCTGTGGCCGCGCCTCATGCGGTGCGTGGGCCTGGGCGACATGACCGACGCCGCGTTGAAGGCCGATGCGTCCTGCAAGGACGTTGCGCGGCTCTACTACCTGCCAAGCTGGGATCCTGCGAACACAACACCCCGCCCCACCCCCGAACATCACCAGGGCCAGCCGTTGGACGTACAAGCCGAGTTCGGCCCTCTGCTGCGGGAGCCCTTCGCGCGCTACGCCGAACGGCCCAACGAGGAGCAGGTGGACGGCACACACGCGGCGAATCCGGGTGACGTGCGCAGGCGCCTCCAGCGCTTCAAGCGCTCCGACGCGGTGACGGTGCTCGCGCAGATGGACGCGGGCGAAGTGCTCATGCTCGACGGGCAGCGGCACCTGGGCATCAACAAGCTGACCGAACTGCTCGCCTGGGTGGCCAAGCCCGACGAGAGTTCGGAAAGCCTCCTCGAATGCGCGCGCCGCTCGCTCGATGCCCTCGCACACCTGGAACCCTCGCGTGACGTGTGGGGCGAAGCACTGCGCGGGTTGCGAGGCGCCCGCGCCAAGCTCACGCAATGGGAACGACAGAGGAAGGCTGACCAGGAGGCCAAGCACATACGATGGCTCCGGGCCCTGAAACTGGTGGCCAATCCGAGCCTCGGGAATGGGGGCGAGCGATGAGCGCAGGAAGCCAGTCCGGTGACTCGTCTGCCCACGCCTCCGACAGGGACAGCGCGCTTGCCCAGGTGGCGAAGATGCCACTGGTGAAGATCGTTCCGCTGGAGCGATACCTCGCGCGGCGGCACGACGGGCACGGCTTCGCGCCCGAGTTCCTGACGCAGAAGGCCGCGGAGGACTACCTCATTCTGCGCGGGCTACTGGAGCCGCGCGATACGTGGCCACGCGGAGCAAGCCCGCTGGCATCCTCGCCGAGCACTCCAGCCCTCTGCGTGGGTGTCATGTCCATGGAGTGCAGGCCACACGCGCCCGTACTCATTGAGCGCAAGGACGGGACTTTCGCGGTCAACACCTGGGAGCCCCCCGTTCTCGTGCCTGAGCAAGGGGAATGGCCTGACGTGCGTCGCGTGCTTCTCTGGCTCGCGGAGGACGAAGCCGGGCTGGACTGGTTGTTCAACTGGATCGCCTTCAAGGTCCAGCATCCGGGCTCCAGGCCGGGCACAGCCATCCTTCTGCAAGGGCCCCCAGGCTCCGGGAAGAACGTGCTCTATCGCGTGCTGGCGCACCTGCTGGGGCCCTCCAATTGCGTCCAGATTGGTGAGGCGGATCTGGCCAAGCCCTACAACTTCCACTTCGCCACGAAGCTCCTGATCTTCGCCAACGAGCTGCTCGACAACCACAAGCGCGGGGGCTCGCTCGGCGACGGGCTCAAGGCGACCATCACCGACGGCGAGGTCTTCCTGGAGAGCAAGGGAGTTGCCCGGACGTCCGCGACGAATCGCGCGGGGCTCCTCGCTGCTACCAACCGGACGAAACCCATCGAAATCGAAGAGGGCGACCGCCGCTGGACGGTGCTCCACAACAAGGCCAAGCCCGCCGAGTACGCGCACCCGGACTTGGGCATGACTCATCGGGAGTTCTTGGAATCGCTGCACGCTCCAGGCGAGGACGACGCGTTCACGCCCGAGTTCATGCGGCAGGTCGCCGCGTTCGCGCACGCCATGAATACCCGCACCGTGGACTTGCGCCGCGTCCGCAGACCGCATGCGAATGCCTCCCGCGAAGAACTCCAGCAGCTCAGCGAACCCGTCACGGAACAGTTCCTGCGCGAACTCAGCGAGAGCCCAGATGCAGACGGGCAGCTCCGCGACTGGGCATTCAGCAGCCCACAAGCCAACGTGATGAGCCGGAGCACTGGCACGACGGTAGGAAAGTCCAAGGCGGTCACGAATGACGCTCTGTACGCGGCGGTCTGTGGCTTCTGCCGCGTGGTGGGACAGAAGCATCCGCCTCAGAAACGCACCTTCCTGGCCGCGTTGAAGTCGGCGGGCTGGACGGAGCTGCGCGACAACAAGGCTCGGGGCTGGCTGCCGCCGTGGCATCAGGAGGACGACACCTCAACGCCCCATGAATCGAAGGTCGTGCCTCTCACGGCTTCGCGTGGCGCTGCCGTCACGCCACCCGCCACCACGTCCAAGGCGTCACTCCCAACGCCCGGAAATGGAAGCGGCCCCGCGCGATGATCAAGCCCACGTGCTCCGCATCCAGCGCACCCGACTTCCTGACCGTCGACGAGGCCGCAGCCCTCCTGCGCGTGAACCGGAAGACGCTCTACGAGTCGATCCGGCTCGGGCAGGTGCCCGGCGTTGTTCACATCGGCCGATCCATCCGCCTGCGCCGCGACGCGCTGTTAGCATGCGTTCCGGGTAACGGCGGTCCTGCGCTCGGAGAGAACCGATGAGCGTCAGGCTGCGGAAGTGGAAGTCGAAGGAGGGAAAGGTGCAGGAGGCGTGGTGGGTGGACGTGAAGTACCAGCACCCCAGCGGGAAGGTGGAGCGAGTCCGCAAGGCTTCGCCCCTCAACACCCGCCGGGGCGCCGAAGAGTACGAGCGTCAGGTCCGTCACGCCCTCCTCTCGGGTTCCTTCGGAAAGGAGGCGCAGAACGAGCAGGACCGGATTGCAACCTTCAAGGAGTTCGTCCCGCGATTCATCACGTACAGCGAGAACAACAACAAACCATCCAGTGTCGCCAGCAAGAGGCAGATCCTGAGCAACCACCTGCTCCCAGCGTTCGGGCACCTGTCGTTGGACTCTATCGGCCTCGCGGAGATCGAGGAGTTCAAGGCCGTCATGCGCAAGAAGCCGGCGGACGCTCTTCTCCGGAAGGCAGCCCCCACGCGGGCAGCCGTCCTCAAGCGCAAGCGTTCCAATCCCAAGTTCCTGAGCCTCAAGTACATCAACAACGTGCTCGCGGTACTGCACAAGCTGCTCGTACTGGCGCAGGACCAGGGGATCATCAGCCACGTCCCCCGCATCAAGGTCTTCAAGACTCGGAAGCCAGCCTTTGACTTCCTCACCTTCGAGGAAGCCGAGCTGCTTGTGACGAACGCCGAGGCAGAGTGGAGGCCGCTGATCTTCGTGGCCCTCAAGACAGGCATGCGACAGGGCGAGTTGATCGGGCTCCAGTGGAACGACGTGGACTTGCAGCGAGGCAAGCTCCATGTCCGACGTACCATCTGGAGAGGGACTTCATGCCTCCCCAAGGGCGGACGCGAGCGGATCGTGGACCTGCCGGTTTCAGCCGTGCAGGTGCTGAAAGAACATCGGCACCTGCGCGGGGCCCAGGTGTTCTGTCAGGAGGACGGACAGATGCTGACGGCCGGGCTGATGAAGGCGCCTCTCAAGCGCGCGCTTGCGCGGGCAGGCATCCGCCGCGAGGAAGGGCTCATCGGCTGGCACGACCTCCGCCACACCTACGGCAGCCATCTCGCGATGAGGGGAATCCCGCTCAAGGTCATCCAGGAGCTGATGGGCCACGCCACCATCGAGATGACCATGCGGTACGCCCACCTCGCGCCCGAAGCACGCGAGCGCGCTGTGCAGCAACTCGACCGCCCCATCCCGCAGACCTACGCCGCCGAGGCTTCAACGCCGCAGGGGCACACTGGGGGCACATGACGAACCGCAGGCAAAGAAAAAGCCCAGCAACCTGTTGAGATTGCTGGGCTTCCCACTGTGGAGGCGGAGGGAATCGAACCCACGGCCGGCGTTGCGAAAACCCCAGCAGAATCGCGCCCTTACCGCGCAACCGCCCGGAACCATTCGGATTCGACTTCCCTCCGCATCCCGCCCTGTCTCGGCTCGTCCCAGCACATTCCGCAGGCTCCTGCGACATACGTGCAACATGGCGGGGGCGGATACAGGCCCCACCGTCGACGCGGACTTATCTACCCGCCGTGCAGTCGTGGGGCTCGATCCGCGTGACGATGACCCCTCCCGTCAGCTCGTCTACGGAGAAGGCGACGAAGGCCCCCTCTACGTTGGTGAGGAAGCCGGCACCGTTCGGGGCCCTCTCCCAGAGCATGGAGATCCGGTGAAGCGGGGCCGTGTCGAGCAGAGCGTCCAGGTTCTCTAAGTACCCTTCAACGTAGAGCCGAAGGTTTTCCGGGAGCCCTGCAAGCTCCTGCGTCGCTCTAGTGGTGACAACGACCCTCTGTAGATTCACGGCGGCGGCTTACCACATTCGGCCGAGTGGCGAGCTAGGAGCCACGCCAGCGGGGCCACGCGACTAGGCGCAGCTCAACCGGGCAGACGGGCGCATAACGTGTGCCTCGTGGTGAGCCCCCTAGCCCTCTCCCCCAGCGCACGGCCGAACGACATGCCCAACCGGGGAATTTCTGCTCGTTCGCCCTCATTACCCCGTCCCCCCTCTAAATTCGCAATCGAGCGAGGAGGCGGTCACACGAGGAGTTGGAGATGTCGAGCATCACGCCGGGAAAGCAGGACACTGTAAACGTCAACGCTGCAGGGGTGATCATCCCTGTCAAGAAGAAGCACGCGAGGATGGTCATTGGCGGAATGGTCGGCGGAGCGGGGACGGCATCCATCCTCCTGTTCACCCCGCTTGCACCCTTCGCCCTGGTCGGCGGGATGCTGGGCTTTGGCGCTGGCGGCCTTATCGGAAAGGCCATGAGGTGAAGCACGCCACGTCCAGGCGGGCCACGTCGACGAGAGTCTCGCGGTAAGCGCTGGGGCTCGTCCAGGCCGGACACGGGCCTCGCGGTCATGGCGCCACCCCCCGGGCCGTGAGGGGTGGCACATAGAGCTTGTCTGGCTAGTTCGTGCTGATTTGGTCCTGGGGAGTCGAGGGGCTTCGGGGCGCGCGAATGCCCAACTCCCCCAGCGCTTCGCCCGCCTGCCGCATCAGCTCCTTCAGCTCGGCTTCCGCGTCCTTGGGGCCGTAGGCATCTCCCTCGCCGATCCAACGACGCAGGTCCGCCGCCAACTCGCGCGCCGTCTGGTAGCGGTCGGCGGGCGACCTTTGAAGAAGCCTACCTAAGGTCACGCGCAGCCCCTGCGGGAGGTCTGCCGTCAATGCGTCCAGGTCCGCCTGCGTGTAGGTCGCCGCGCGCCAGATTGCGTCTTCAACCAGGGGAGAGCTTCCCGCCAGCCGTGCCCTTCTGATGGCGCGCCGAACACGCGCCCGGTTCCGCCTCGAAAGCGAGTCCTTGACCCCCTCGGTGAGATCGTCCGGGGCATCGAGGACGTTCTTCCACGTCGCTAGCTCCAGCATGATGTTGCCGAGCGTGAATAGGTCCGAGCGCGCATCCACGCGGCCCGTCAGGAGCATTTCCGGGGACGAGTAGAACGCCTCACCCAGCGGGCGACGCACCGTAGACGAAACGCGGCCGGGCAGGTCCGACAGGGCGAGCCCGAAGTCGGAGATCTGCGCGCTGCCCTGCCAGTCCACGAAGATGTGCTCAACGTCGAGGGCCCTGTGAACGATGTTGAGGGGTTTCCCCTGCTCGTCCTTGGCCTCATGGGCATGCTCAAGGGCTGCCGCCACCTGCGCCCCCACGTACAGCACAAAGAGGGGCGAAAGACGCCGCTTGCACTCCCCGGCGACTGAGATCAGGTCGTTCAGACTGTTACCCGACGGGTGCTCGGTGATGACGTACCAGCACCCGCCTGCCTTGTGCAGCCCGTGAACGCGGAGGATGCCCGGATGGTTGAGGTACGTCGCAAGGCGCACCTGCTCTTCCAACTTCGCGCGAGCGCGCTTGACGCGAGCCCCCTCCTCGACAGTGGGACGCCCCACCGCCTTGAGCAGCACCTTTCCCCGAATGTGCCCCTCCAGCGTGCGACGCCTCGCGAGAAAGAGGCTCAGCCCATGGTGGGTCTCTCCCAAATCGTCGCGGAACTCATACTGGAAGCCGTCCTTCACGAAGAGAATCGCCCCTCGTGGAACCTTGAACTCGACTGCCTTCATGAACGCCCCTCCTCACATTCGCGCGGGCATCGAGGCCAACGCGGCCGGGCGAATGTTACCTGGGGGATGGTCCGCTAGGGAACTACCCTAGAAGGTCCTGTCACGTTCTGCGGGCAGCATGTCGAAATCGACCACCTACCTGTCACGTCACACGCGGGAAGCGCTCAAGGCCAGCGGTCCACAACGGTTCCGCTGTCCAAGTTGTACGCCTTCACCATGCCGTCCTTGAACGCTATGGCGGTGCCCTCAACCACGAAGCAAACGGGTTGCTCGTCCTGTCCCGGAAGTTTCACGCGGTCATACCGAACGACGAGTGCCGGCCCGTCCGCGCGCCCCATCTTTTCGGACAGGTAGTAAGCCTTCCCGTAGAAGCGTGTCCCGACAGGGGCAACCTCTCGCTGCCTCCTGTCGCTCATGCCCTTCGGGACGATCCCCACCACCTCCGCGCCAGCCGCGAACCAAACCTCTTCGCGCCCGTGGCGGTCGTCGAGCACAAGCGAGAACGAGTCGCCGTCCGTCCAGTGGAGATTCTCCCGCATGGCTCGTTCCGCTCCAGCCGGGCAGGTGAAGGACTCGGGCCGGATCTGGGCAGCAGGACAGCCCGCCGCCAGCGCCGCAACAAGCGACAGCGACGCGCACTCAGCGACAGCGGCGGACTTCTTCGGCAGGCGGAGTGTGCGTCCTTGGATCAGGACTTCGGGGGCGGGGTTCTTCAAAGCGGATCCTTCCTTCGGAACAGCGGCGATTGTCGGCCCTGGGGGAGCCACGGGCGAGGGGCTAGGGGGTGACATAGCAGGAGGGGCTGTCTTCGGCGGTACGGAACGGCTGGGGCTGGGAGGGGTCGGGCTCGCGGCAACGTGCGATTCGGCTGCGGGGGCGCGAACCTCACCGGAGTAGCTCCAGAGGCCCGCCGCCACAGCGATCGCGACGACGCCAGCAACGCCCGCAAGCCACCATGCCTGCCCGCGCGGGCGCTCCAGCACGGCAACGCGCTGCTTTAGGGGAGGGGGTTGCATCGCCAACGCCGCAGGGAACTCCGCGTGCGCCGCCCCCATCTGACGCTGTTCTGACGGTGGATGCGCCGGCACGTCGTAGTCGGCGACAGGGTCAGTCTGGAGTTCCGCCAGCTCGCGACGTAGCGCCTCTGTATCTACGGGCCGCCGCGACGGGTCTCGTGACAGGATGCTTTCGACGAGATCACTCAGTGCTTCTGGAACGCGAGCGTTCACCAGCCGGGGCGGCGGCGGCTTAGAGAACGAGCCGTTTAGGTCGAAGCGGACGCGGAACTCCGAAGGTCGCGGATCGGTCAGCAACTCATGCAGCATGACGCCGACAGCGAAAATCTCGTCGGCTACCTGGAAGGCATAGCGGGCCCGGTGCTCGTCCTTATGCTCGTGCAGAAATTGAAACTGCTCGGGAGCGCGATAGCGGTTTGTTCCAGGCGGCAAGCCTTCATCCGTCAAGTCTTCGGCGAGGGGATAGGTCGCGCAGCTAAAATCGATGATGACAGGCGCACCGTCGCTCTTCCGGATCAGGACGTTGAGCAACTTCAGGTCCCGATGCAATATGCCCCGACGGTGCATGTAAGACAGCGCACCCGCGAGCTTTTCAAAGACGCTCAGGACTTCGCGGATCGTCGGGTGCTTACGCTCGGCCCACTCCGCGAGCGTCCATCCTTCCACGTAATCAAGCGCAAGGTACGCGTTGCCGGTCTCCGTGTAGCCATGCCCTTGCGTCCGTACAATGTTGGGATGATTCAGCATGAGAAGCGCCGTCAGCTCACGCAACGTTCGTGCATGGGTCTGCTTCGGGTCGCCACTCGCCTCCCGGTGCCGCGCTACCTTGAGCGCATTGCGCTTGCCGTTCTTTTCTCCGAGGAAGACGAAGGCAAAGCCACCGTTGCCGAGTTCCTTGGAAATTTGCCATCCGTCAATGAGCGTGGCGGGCGGCGTCCCTGTCGGCGTTGCCGTCATTGGGTGCCCCCCGTCCCCGGCTTCGGAAAGCGCACGTCAGGAATCGTAAAGTCGCGGCCCCCGTCCCCTCGCAACTCCACGGTGAAAACAAGGCCCGCGTCTGACTCTTGAATTTCAGCGACCGCGAGCACGCGCCCAGTCTCCCCAGGAGGAATTGCGCCTTTTCTGTCTGTCACGATCCGCGCCCGCAGGGGCATGCCGACACGCCCCGTAAATGTCGCCTCTCGTGGTGTCCAGGCTGGCCGATTGGATTCGTTCCAGATTGTCACGTCGAACAGAATCCAGCCTTTGCCCCGATAAGAAAAAGTGCTGGTTGACTCGAAACCCCGAGCAGAATCATGCTTGCCTTTGATGCTGGCTGTTGTGACCCCTTTCCCATCTAGGTAGCCGAGCAACACGAAGTCTTCGGGCTTCGGCACCGGGGCGTGAGCGTCCGTCGGACAGGCGTCGTTCGGCGGCGCTGGACGCTGCACGTCGATCCGCAAGTCCACTTCGGCCGGGTCGGTCACGAGCACGAAGGCGGCGCGGGCGGGCGCTCGGCCGTCGGCGAAGAAGACCCCGATCTCCTGACGCTCGCCGTCGCCGAGATTGGCCACGGGCTGAACGATGATTGAGCGCTCGCCTGCATCCAGGACGCGGATCCGGGACTCGTCGAAGGTGAGGGTCTTCCGCTGAATCGGCGAAGAGAAGAGGAACACCGTCGGCGTGTCCGCCGCGACATGGACAACGGGAAGCGGTTCGGAGGGCGTGCTGGCGACGGTCACAGGGCGCTTACGGTCAACGCGCGCCCCCGGTGCGGGCTCAGCCCCCGCAGCAGCTCCCGAGACGAGCGCGAGCGCTAGGGCCAATCTGAACGGTTGGAGCAATGGTGCATGACCTCCCGAGGGGGAAGGCTACCATCGCGGACGCCCGCGCAGTGGGGCCATTTCCCCCGGCCACTGGCAGGAACAGCGCGGCGCTCAACCCAGAGGAACGCCCCACCAACGAGCATCTCGCTCCGACGCAAGCCGCCGAGCCGCGTCCAGCGACTGCGGGGGGGCCGCTCAGACCTCCTCGAACTTCCCGCCAGCGATCCCAGTCGCCTCCAGCGCATCCTTGATCTCGTCGTCGACAATGAGGGGTGAGTGCCATCCCCACGTTCGGAACACACGCACGTCGCCTACTTTCGATTTGTCGATTCGCAACCCCGAGACAGAACTGTACTCGCCTATGCGCTCTGTGTACTCGCCCGCAGTACGGATTTGGACCTCTTCGCATGCGGCATCGTCAATGCAGCGGATCTGTCGAGCCACATTGAGCACGTAATAGGGATCTGGCTGTCCATCAACCGCAGCCTTAAAAAGCTGCACATCGTTGGGCGCCATTTCGCGGAACACAGACGCGATCCGATCGCTCACAACTGGGGCCCTCCCCACCCCGGCCGTAGCAAAGTCAAGCGGAACTCCGGGACGATATATCGAAATGCGGAGGCCCCCATGAAAATCCACAGCTCGACCATCACTGAACATCCAGGGATCGTCGATCATCCTTTCGGAAGCAGTGTCTATAGGAACCCCAAGATACCACCGGCCGGGCACGTAAACATCAATCGTCAGGTTATAGAATCGTCGCGCCATAATTCACATCCCAGAGTCCTTCGTGATCAACTTCCGCAGCTTCGTTCCCTCCGTCAAAATATCATGCGCAATCCTAGCAAGCTCCTTGACTAATTCCGCTCGGCATTGCGCGGGCTCTCGACATCCCTTTGTTGCTCCGTCTATCCGGTTATAAATCTCTTCGTGGTACTGCCGAGGGTGTGGGCCTCTATGCCCCCTGATTCGCACCTTGTTCGCAATATCGTCAAGGCTCATCCTTGCCCGACTGAAGACCTCCTCAAATAGCGGCGTCCAAGGCCCACCGTTCGCATCGGAAACGGCGTTCTTGTCCGTGCAAATGTGATGAACGTCGCCGTCGGGATCGCCTTGAATTACTCCCCCAACGCCCCCGGCAGGTCGAGTCCCCACACCAGCACCGGGGCCCATGGCGACCGCGGCAACAGCAGTAGGAGCAAGCGCAATGTTGAGGACCCCAGCAGCCGAGATCGAGATCGACTGGACCCCTCCCGACAGCGCGCCAGCAAGCACGAAGCCCCCTTCTGCCTCTGCCCTGACCGCCGCCTGAGCGAAGCCCGGCATTCTCGGCCCCTGAGCCGCCATCGCGTTCTTACCGCCGAGCGCCGACAGGGCGACGATCACGAGCACCCGAGCGCCGTTGTCTCCAAGGATCTTTCCGAAGCGATGCCCAGCGCGTTCCAGCTCCGAAACGTTCGCGGCGTCCCTCGATTCGTCCATAAGGCGCAGGAACCCCCGCCCGAGATTCCACACCGGACCTGTGCCGAGATAGGCAATCAACGATGCAGTTAGCGCAACTGCAATGACCTTCGTAATCGGCTCAGGCGCGACGAGCATCACAAGCGCCGTCCCAATCATCGTCGTCACCATGGCCCGTAAAGCAGCCCCGTTCACCATGTCTCGGATGGCATCCTCGACGCCTTCCCAGACCGTATCGAGCGCGAAGTAGAGCGCCATCATGCGGCGTTCCATCGGCCCGAACGTGAGCCCACCCGCCAACATGCCCATGCAGCCGTTGGGGTCGTCCTGTCGCTGGCAGATTCGCTCGTAGGCCGACGGGACAGCTCGCCCCTGAGCACCGTCAACGACTCCGCCACTCGACGCGAGCAGGGAGCGACTGTCATCCCGTTCAGCTTCCTTGAACGCGACATCTAATTTCATGTCGAGCACAAGCTGCGTGACCGCTTCCTTGAAGGCATCCCGCCCTATCTCGACAGGGTCGGACTCGAGGGGCGTGTAGCTGATTGTCTTGCCGTATCCCGTGTTGAGGTTGACGACCCGAGTCGTAGCGCATCCGGCCGTCAGCAGCATCAGCACGGCTATTGCGAAAGCTCTCATGTGGCCCCCAGGTTCAGCCGCCAGCTTCGGCAGCGATCCGCCACATACCAGTCGGGTCTGACAACCTCAAAAGCTCGCTAGAATTCGTGGCTATCGCTAGACATTTCCACCCCAGACGAACGCCCCATTGACAAGCGGCATGCTGTAGGCAGCGACATGCCTTGTCGGTAGAAGGTACGCGCCGAGCAGCTCGTTCTCCCAGCCGCCCGGACGCCCCTTCATCCAGTCAGGATCCAGGGTGCGCCCCGCGCCAACAGCGATCGCCCGACAGTTGCCCTCGCGGCCCGCCCTTACGTGCATGCCAGGCCGGAGGGAGTGCTCGAAGGCGACCGTTAAGCCCGGGGTTCCCCACTCGTCGGCGACCTTCGCGGTTTCACGCTGTCGGGTTAGTAGGTGATCGAGCTGAACGCCTTCGGCTGGCGCAGCCTGAAGTCGCCCTTTACGATCGCGCGGATGGTCGTCTCGTCGTGCTCGGCGCGGGTGTCGTGCTCGGACAGGATCAAGTCCTCGTCGATCCCGTAGAGGAATTGACGCCAGTCGCACGAGAACGTGATCCGCGACACGGGGACGCGCGTGGTCATCACGAACGGGAAACCCCGGATCGTCCCCTTGTCGAGCATCTCCCCACGGAAGAGGAAGAGGCCAGACTCCTGGAGCTGCATCAGCGCGGTTGCCCGCGTCGGGTGGATGACCCAGGCCGCAGCCCCCATGCGGACGTGAGCGGTCAGCGGCAGCTCTACCGCCTTGTCGATGTCGGCGAGGTAGGCGGCAGCGGTCGTGCCCGTCGATGCGAACGAGTGCGCGGGGTCGAGCTGCACGAAGAGCCCCTTCGGCGCGGCGCCTGTGCCGTCACCGTTGAACCCGGCATCGTCGAGACCATCGGCCGCGGTGGCGCGGATGTCCTCTCCGACGCTCGCGTCTCCCACGCCCGGCGTGCGCAGCAGGTCGTTGCTGATGTCCGTCAGCACCATGCCCTTGTGCGCCTTGAGCACGATCTTTCCGTACTTCGGCGCGCTCCTCGGGACGGTCTCCCCCTCGCCAACCCACTTGAAGACCGAAGTCCCCGTCTGCGTGCCCATGTGCAGCTCGCCGCGAAACGCCTGGGTTCGCACGCCGAGCTTGAGCAGGGCCGCGTCGGGCCGCAGGAACTCGATCACTTCGCCGCTCTGCTGGATGGGCACGAGCACGCCCGCCGAGTCGAACTTGCTGAGCTGAACCGCCTTCTGCACGTCGGCATTGCCGAAGCGCTTCGCGGCGTCGATCAGCTCGGTTGCACTCGTGCGGCGACCCAAGGCGATGACGCTCTTCGTGAACGCGCCGAAGTTTGCAGCGCTCGCGTAGACGCCGCTCTCGCGCGTCGCCCTGTCTGTAACCACGCGGCCGGGGGCGCTTCGGGCCGCCGCGTCGATCAGCTCACGCGCAACCTCGGGGCCGAGTGCCTTCACCATCTCCGCGATCTGCTTGCGAGTCATTCCTTGTCACTCCCTCGGATGTAGCCCTTGAACGCCTCGACGAAGACCTTCGCGGCTTGGGCGGCGTCGAGACTCTTCGCCTTGTCGTCCTCGTCGTCTGCCTTTGGCGCATCGGCAGACGGCGGCTCGCCCGTATCGGGCTTGCTCTCGTTCGGGGCGGCGGGCTCGTCGCCAGTGTTTGGCTTTTCGCCCTGCTCGTCGCTCGCGTCAGGCTTGTCGTTCTCGTCGCTCTCTCGCTCTTCGAGCAGCTCGACGACACGCTTCGCGATACGCTCGACGAGGTCTTCACCTTCACCGTCGAGCGACTTCGCGCGCAAAGCGCGAGCGTTCCCCGGGATCGTCACGACCGAGACTTCGAGCAGCTCTTGAGCGTCGCAATCGAAGCCGCCGCGATCGTTCGCGCGGTACTGGCCCGGAAGCATCAGGTAACGGACTGAGACAGCGTTGAGGATGCCCTTCGCGACCTTGCGCTCGACCTTGCGCGCGAAGTCGTCCTCGTCGTCGAATTCGACGTCGATCATCAGCGCGTCGTTCTCGACGTAGACGCGCCCCTTGCCGATGGGAAGCGGCGGCTCAGCTCCCGTGAGTGCAGCCTGCGCGCCGTCGTCGTGATTGAAGAGAACGACGCCGTTCGCGTTGTACCCGTCGATCCTCCAACCCCTGACGTTCAGCCGGTCGGAGTAGCGATCGAAGTCGCCGTCGCTCGCCCGGAACGTGTAGACGCGCCGATCGCTACCGGCCTCGACGGCGGTCAGCGCGGTCGCATCCTTCCGAACGGCGGCGAGCTGAAGAGAGCGTGTGAGCGGGTTCGGCATCGCACCCGGTAAATGGGTGCGGATTTCGCGCGTGGCTCAGTCGCCGCTGATGGCTTCGGCGTTCGCTTCGGCCGAGCTGCCCGCAGCCGGCGTCGGCGTGTCCTGCGGCTCGTTTGGCTTCTGTCCAGGCAACAGCTCGGCGAAGCCCTGACGCTCGGGGTGAGGCTTGAACCCGGCTTCGGTGCGCCACTCGTCGAAGCTGAACGCGCTCGGAAGCGTGCCCATCACACGCAGCCGGTGCTCCCGGTCGGCGGGAACGGGCGAGTCGTAGGAAAGGATCACGTCGTCGTCGAAGCGGGGTGCAAGGTGCTTCTGGATCGCGGCGAGAAAGACCTCGGCGCGCGGCTTCGTCGCCTGCTCTGCCAGGTGCTCGCGTGCCGCGAAGCTCGTCGCCTTGTTACTGCTCGTCACGTCGCCGACGATCTCGGGTGGCACGCGGTAGACCATCCGGACGAAGTCCATCAGGAACTTCCGCAAATCGACGAGCTGCATGTCGCGAAAGGGCGTGTCGAGCCGGGCAAACGTCGTCTTGCCGCTCGTGATCATCACCCGGCC